>NZ_QKTF01000002.1:364324-401020 GCF_003234745.1 Curtobacterium sp. MCLR17_039 | reverse complement strand
AAGAGACAGGGGTTGGGCGGTGCCTCGGGATGTCCCTGGCGAGTTCAGGCGTACCGGGCGGGATCGGGCGTACCGGGCGAGATCGGGCGTACCTGGCGAGATCGGGCATACCTGGTCGGATCAACACACCAGGTACGCCCGGAACGACCAGGTACCCGAAGTCCACCGTGCGAGGTCGGGTGTGCCAGGCGGAAGCGGGCGTACCTGGCGGGATCGGGCATACCTGGTCAGAGCAACACACCAGGTACGCCCGAAACGACCAGGTACCCGAAGCCCACCGTCCATGATCGGGCGTACCTGGCGAGATCGGGCACACCTGGCGAGATCGGGCGTACCTGGCGAGATCGGGCACTCCTGGCGAGATCAACACACCGGGTACGCCCGGAACGACCAGGCACCGGAGGTCAACCGTGCGGGATCGGGCGTACCCGGCGAGATCGGGCGTTCCTGGTCAGAGCAACACACCAGGGACGCCCGGAACGACCAGGTACCCGAAGCCCACCGTGCAGGATCGGGCGTACCTGGTCGGAACGTGCAGCGCTCGGACGGGCCGCAGCGGCAGACCTCAGCCCGCAGCGAGGGCCGCGGCCGCGAAGTCGCGCACGGCGTCACGGGCCGCGGGCGGGTCGAGCACCACGGCACGACCCGGCAACCCCGCGACGAGCCGGACCACGCCGTCGAACCCGTGCGACGCCGCGAGCCGGATGCGCACACGACCGTCACCGTCGGGCGCGTCGGCGGTGTCGGACAGGAAGTCGGCGACCAGGGGCAGCGACGTCGAATCGAGTTCCACCGTGACGATGACGTCGTCGGCGGCCTGCTGGAACAGCGTGTCCGGGATCACGACCTGGTCGATGGTCTTCTCGGCCGGGCGGTCGTCGACGCGCGCCTCCGACATCCGGTCGAGCCGGAACGTCCGGAGCGCCTGCCGGTCGAGGTCCCACGCGCGCAGGTACCAGTCGGTGTCGATGGACTCGACCCGGAGCGGATCGACCCGTCGGGTGCCGCCCTGGGTCCGCGGTCCGGCGTACTCGAAGACCAGGCCGCGGCCGTCGGACATCGCCCGGCGGATCGTGGCGAGGGCGACGTCGTGCAGGTCCTGCCCGACGGCGACGGTCGACGCCGCTCCCCCGGCACCGCGGGACAGCTTGGCCATGAGCGCGCGGATGGCGTCACGGTCGGCGGCCTCGGGCAGCGCGGACAGGTACTGCAGGCCGGCGATGAGCGCCGACGCTTCACGAGCCGACAGACGCGGTGAGTCGTCGATCGCCACCAGGTTGGTCAGCACGATCATGTCGTTCTGGTCGAAGTCGTCCCAGGCGATGTCGAACAGGTCACCGTGCTGGTACTGCATCGTCTCGCCGGGCACCCCGGACACCGCGATGAGTTCGACGGCGCGCCGGATCCGGGCCTCGGGCACACCGAAGTGCCGAGCGGCCTCGGCCACCGAGACCCGCTCGCGGTCGATCAGGTACGGCACCAGGGCGAGCAGGAACGCGAGCTTGTCCTGCGCCTGCAGGGGTTGGGCGTCAGCCACGAACGGGGTCCTCTCCGGGGGCTGCGGCACGATCGTCGTCGGTGTGGTCGCGCACGAGTGCACGGAGGCGCTCTTCGACCCGTGCCCGCAGGTCGTCGGGCTCGAGCACCCGGACCTCGGGCCCGAAGGCGGCGAGTTCCTCGGCGAGGATCTGCGGGTCGACGTGGTGCAGCACGAGCGCGCCGTCGGCGTCGGTCTCGGTGTCGCGGCGACGGGTCAGTCGGCGTTCGGCGTCGGAACCCGGCGTCACGGCGATGCGCGCGGTGCGCTCGGCCCAGATCCGCTCGAGCTCGGCGAGGGTGCGCTCCCCCGCGCCGACGGGAGCGGTGTGCTGCCCGACCTCGTACTGGGTGACGGGTCCGACGATGCGGGCCAGCAGGTAGTTCTTGTCCGAGTCCGTCGCAAACTCGTGGGCGGCGAGCATCCACCGGCCGCCGTGCTGCACCAGGGCGAGTGGAGCCACTTCGCGCCGACGGGCGTCGTGCTGCCCCGGCGTGATGTAGTCGAAGCGCACGGCTGCACCGCGGTCGAGCGCGGAACGGAGCGGCTCGAACGAGGCATCACGGGCGCGGAGTCGCGGGGCGTACGCGTCGACCCCGAGCTGCAGGGCACCGTCGTCGTCCTCGGCACCGGCCGAGCGGACCTTCAGCAGGCCACGACGGGAGTCGGCGGACAGTGCGCCTTCGCGCCAGGCCATCGCGGCCAGGGAGAGCAACGCGGATTCGTCCGGGGTGAAGCGGACGTCGACGGGCAGGTCGTACTCGCCCTTCGGGATCCGGTACCGGAGCGTCTGGTTGTTGCCCGCGGCACCCGGGGTCTCGATGGTCTCGAGGGGGATGCCGAGCTCGCGGACGTCGTCCTTGTCGCGTTCGAACTGGCGCTCGAGCGAGGCGTTGTCGCCACCGGTCGAGAACCGCTGCCGGTACCCCTGCACGTTGGCCAGGATCTCGGCCTTGGTCAGCCCGGACTCCGTCGAGAGCAGCGCGAGCACGAGGCTGAACAGCCGCTCCTCGGCGGGCACACGGGGCACACGGGTCGCTGGCACGAGCCGATCCTACGGCAGCGCGGGTGCACCGGAGTGCACCCGCGCCGCGGTCCGTGGACGGTCGGACGGGGTCAGTTCGAGATCGCCCCGAGGACGTCGATCACGTACGCGTACGCGGTCCCCTGCTGGTTGACGATGGCCAGGACCTGGTCGCCGACGTGGTGCCCGACGATCGCGGTCCGGACGCCTTCGTCGACCTGGCCCTTGGTGAGCGGGATGGCCTGCGCACCGGAACCGTCGGTCCAGCTGGAGCCGGCGACGGACGGGTCGGCACCCCAGGTGACGGCGGTGTACTTGATGACCGCGGTGTCCTTCGCGGTGAGCTCGCGACCGTCGCCCTTGCGGAGCAGGTGCGTCTCGTTCGACTTCGGGGCGCTCCACGACGGGATCGTGATGCCGGGGGCGCCGGACGGTGCGAGCACCACGGCCGGCATCTTGTCGCCGGCGAGCTGCGGGGTGCCGGTGGCGCGGGCGTCGAACGCGCGCTTGACGTCGATCACGGCGATCACAGCGTCCTCGGTCTTCTTCGACGAGGAGCTGCCACCGGTTCCGTCGGTGCTGCTCAGGGCGCTCTTCGGCAGGGCCACCGCCAGGCGGTCGCCGACGTGGGCGCACTGCAGCGAGGCACCGAGGGCCCCGTAGTTGCTCGCACCGGCGGTGATCGGTGCCGTCTGGCCCGAGTAGCCGCTCGTCTGGGCGACCTCGCCCGTGGAGCCGTCGACCAGGGTGTACTCGACCAGGACGGGGGTGCCGTCGTCGATCGTGCGACCGCTGCCCTGCTTCAGCACGGACACCTGCGTGCCCTTGGTGGTCAGGCCCTTCGGCACGTTGACCTTCGGCTCCGAGCCGAACTTGCCGGTGGCGGTCACCGCTTCGGACGCGGCGCCGGGAGCGGCACAGCTCGAGGGCGTGGTGCCGGCACCGTTCGAGGCGCAGGCGGTGAGCGACACCGCGAGACCGATGGTGACCAGGAGTGCGGGGATGGTGCGCACGGACCCTCTTTCCGTTCGATGCAGGACGGGCACGCCGTCAGCCTACCGTTCGTCCTCGACGGCCCCGGACGGCGCCGCAGCACCATCCACCGCCGACGACGCCTCGGCCGCCGCGACCTTGCGCGCCTGCGCCGCCGACTGCCGAGCCACCTTGCGGAGCTTCTTGTCGCTCGTCGCCCGCTCGCCCACGGCGCCGGGGGTCCAGGCCTCGATGTCCTCGTCCGAGAACTCCGCCTTGCCCGCGCGGCGCTTCAGGTTCGGCAGCACCGTCCCGTCCGCCAGGCGTCGTGCCGTGATGAGGAACCCGGTGTGCCCGACCATGCGGTGGTCCGGGCGGACGGCGAGGCCCTCGACGTGCCAGGTGCGCACCAGGGTCTCGCTCGGCATCGGGTCGGTGAAGCGTCCGGTGTCACGGAGGGCCTCGGCCGTGCGGGACAGCTGCGTGACGGTCGCGACGTAGCAGACGATGAGCCCGCCGGGCACGAGGGCGTCGGCCGCGGCGTCCACGCACTCCCACGGCGCGAGCATGTCGAGCACGACGCGGTCGACGCTCTGCGGCTCGGTCGCGTCGGGCAGCGACTCGACCAGGTCACCGACGGTGACGGACCAGTTGTCCGGGACGGCGCCGAGGAAGGTGCCGACGTTGCCCTTCGCGATCGCCGCGAACTCCTCGCGGCGCTCGAACGACTGCAGCTGCCCGGTCGGGCCGATGGCGCGGAGCAGGAACAGCGACAGCGCCCCCGAGCCGACGCCGGCCTCGACCACGCGGGCCCCGGGGAAGACGTCCGCGAAGGCCACGATCTGCGCCGCGTCCTTCGGGTAGACGATCGCGGCGCCACGCGGCATCGACATCACGTAGTCGTTGAGCAGCGGGCGGAGTGCGAGGTACTCGTCACCGGTGCTCGCCCGGATGACCGAGCCGTCGGGCTGCCCGATGACGTCGTCGTGCCGGAGCACCCCGCGGTGCGTGTGGTACTCACCCGCGGCCTCGAGCGACAGCGTCGTGAGCTTGCCCTTCGGACCGGTCAGCTGGACTCGGTCGCCGGCCCGGAACGGGCCGCGCGGCGGCGTGTGCGGTGCGCCGCCCGCGGTGTGCGGGAGCGCTGCGGTCGGGTCCGCGGTCGGACTGGAGGCGCTGCTCGCGTCCGCCTCGTCGCGTGCGTCGTCGGTGTGGCTCATCGGGTGACCCCTTCGGTGTCCGCAGCGTGCGCCGGGTCCGGCACCGCGCCTCCAGTCCGTGCGGCCAGTGCCGGCGTCGTCAACTCGACCAGACGGTCGACGTCGATGCCCGCCAGGGTGGTCAGGTGCACGTCGCCGCCGGCGATCTCGGACAGCGGGACGATGTGCTCGACGGCGACCGTGACGGCGCCGGAGGCGACGGCCGACGCGACGCCGGTGGCGGAGTCCTCGATCGCGACGCACGCGGTTGGCTCGACGCCGAGCTGCGCGGCGGCGGACAGGTACGCGTCCGGGAACGGCTTCGGGCGGTCGACGTCGTCGCCGGCCACGACGACGCGGAAGCCGCGCTCGCCCAGGGCCTCGGCGGCGACGAGTGCCATCTTGCGACGGGACATCGTGACCAGGGCGGTCGGGATGCCGCGGGCGTGGAGCTCCTCGACGAGCTCACGGGCACCCGGCCGCCACGGAAGTTCACCGGCGCGCAGGTGCTCCATCACGTAGTCGGTCATCCACTGGATGATCTCCTCGACCTCCATGTCGACGCCCTTGGCGCGCAGGAGCTCACCGGAGCGCTCGAGACCGCTGCCCACCAGGGACAGGCCGTCCGCTTCCGTCCACTCGGCGCCGTAGCGGTTCGTCAGGTCGACCTGGGACCGCTGCCAGATCGGCTCGGTGTCGATGATCGTGCCGTCCATGTCCCACAGCACGGCTGCGGGCGGGACGAGGGCAGGAGGATGCGCGGTCACGGGCGACGAGTCTACCGGGGCCGTTCCGCTGGGCGCGGACGCGCGCGTGCGCCGACACCCCCTGGGCCTACAGTGGATGCCTGAATCGTGTCCGGCCGGGGGCATCGCTCCCGCCCCGCTCCGCTCCACCACCAGGAGGTCCGCTCCGTGCCACAGCACTCCCCCTTCAGCGACGGTCGCTTGCTCGTCGTCGCCTTCGAGGGCTGGAACGACGCCGGCGAGGCCGCGAGCGGTCTGGCGCGTCGCATCGTCGAGTCCCTCGGGCTCGACGAGCTGCGCGAACTCGACGGTGAGCGGTACGTCGACTACCAGTTCAACCGGCCCACCGTCGGCACCGACGACAACGGCGACCGCGGCGTGCAGTGGCCCCGGATCGTGCTGCACGGCCCCGGTGCCGAGGGGCGTCCGGTCATCGGCGCCACCGGCTCCCCCACCGACCGTGACGTCTTCGTGCTCGTCGGTCCGGAACCCTCGCGCACCTGGCGGGGCTTCTGCTCGGAGATCATCGACCTGGCGGACGTCTACTCGATCGACGCCGTCGTCTTCGTCGGCGCCATGCTCGCCGACGTCCCGCACACCCGACCGATCTCGGTCTTCGTGTCGAGCGAGAACGCCGGGGTCCGCGCCGCCTTCGACGTCGACAAGTCCTCGTACGAGGGCCCGACCGGCATCCTCGGGGTCCTCGCCGACGCGATGGACAAGGCCGGGCTGACCACGCTGTCCCTGTGGGCCTCGGTGCCGCACTACGTGCACAACTCGCCCTCGCCGAAGGCCACGCTGTCGCTGCTCGACAAGATCGAGGAGCTCACGGACGTCACGGTGCCGCGCGGGTCGCTGCTCGACGACGCCACCGAGTGGGAAGAGGGCATCGACGCCCTCGCCGCCGACGACGAGGACATGGCGTCCTACATCGGGCAGCTCGAGCAGGCGCGCGACACGGTCGACTCCCCCGAGGCCTCGGGCGACGCCATCGCGCAGGAGTTCGAGCAGTACCTCCGTCGCCGTGAGCGCAAGGACGGCAAGGATGGCGGCACCGCCGGTGGCGAAGGGCCGTGGCGGCCCCAGCAGTAGCCGTCACCCACTGACGGACGGGAGGCGCGGTGCCAGCTGGCACCGCGCCTCCCGTCGGTGGGCGGCGTGCGGTCACGACACCCCGCTCACGTCCGGCGAGTGGTCGCGAACTGTCGGCTGCGGCCCGCCCGGGCGACAGTTCCTGACCCCTCGGTAGCGCGCACGCGACGTGTCGCGGCCACTCCGCGGACGGGAGGCGCGGGGCCGGCCGGCCTGCCTCGGGCCTCCCGTCCGGCGAACGCGAACGGTCACGACACCCCGCTCACCTCCGGCGAGTGGTCACGAACTGTCGGCTGCGGCCCGCCCGGGCGACAGTTCCTGACCCCTCGGCGGCGCGCACGCGACGTGTCGCGACCACTCCGCGGACGGGAGGCGCGGGGCCGGCCTGCCTCGGGCCTCCCGTCCGGCGGACGCGAACGGTCACGACACCCAGCTCACCTCCGGCGGGTGGTCACGAACTGTCGGCTGTGGCCCGCCCGGGCGACAGTTCCTGACCCCTCGGCAGCGCGCACACGACGTGTCGCGACCACTCCGCGGACGGTCACAGCACCGGCGCGACGGCCGGTGCACCGAGGTCAGGCCAGGCGAATGCCGAGCAGCGCGTCGATCAGGTCGAGGAGCTCCGCCGTGCACGCCGTACCGCCCGCGATCGCCGTGTCGACCGCGGCGACGGCACCGGGGGTGTCGAGGTCGTCGGAGACCCGTGCGCGGATTCGTGCCGCGACGTCCGCTGCGTCGTCGGCGTGCCCGGCGGAGGCTCCCGAGGCCCAGGCGTCCCAGCCGGCGAGCCGTGTCTGGGCGCTCGTCAGCTCGGTGTCGAACCACTCCCAGTCGTCGGAGTACTTGTGCGACAGCAGTGCGAGCCGGATGGCCCGGGGGTCGGCACCGTCGTCGAGCAGCCCGCGCACGGTGACCAGGTTGCCGAGCGACTTCGAGATCTTCGTGCCCTGGTAGGCGATCATCCCGGTGTGCACGAAGGCGTTCGCGAGGGGCTGGTGCGCGAGGGCGGCAGCGTGCCCGGCGCTCATCTCGTGGTGCGGGAAGACCAGGTCGCTCCCGCCGCCCTGCACGCTGATCGGCAGCCCGAGACGGTCACCGGCGATCACGCTGCACTCGATGTGCCAGCCGGGGCGACCGGGGCCGATCTCGGTGTCCCAAGCCGGTTCGCCGTCACGCTCGGCGCGCCACAGCAGCGGGTCGAGCGGATCCCGCTTGCCCGGACGTTCCGGGTCGCCGCCGCGTTCGGCAGCGAGGGCGAGCATCGTCTCGCGGTCCAGGCCGCTCTCGTCACCGAGGGTCCACGCGTCGGTGGGGCGGTTCACGTCGAAGTACAGGTCGTCGCCCTCGGCGCCGTCGGTCGGGACCTCGTACGCGTAGCCGGACTCCTGCAGGAACGAGACCGCCTCGGCGACGCGCTCGACCTCGTCGGTGACGGCCACGAAGTCGTCCGGCGGCAGGATCCGCAGCGACTCCATGTCGCGGCGGAACAGGTCGACCTGCTCAGCCGCCAGGGCACGCCAGTCGACGCCGTCGCGGGCGGCACGCTCGAGCAGCGGGTCGTCCACGTCGGTGACGTTCTGCGCGTACTCGACGTCGAGCCCCGCGTCACGCCAGGCGCGGCCGAGCGTGTCGAACGCCAGGTAGGTCGCCGCGTGGCCGAGGTGCGTGGCGTCGTACGGCGTGATGCCGCAGACGTACAGCGCAGCGCGGTCCTCGTCGCGGGCGGGGTCCACCGGCTTGCCCGTTGCGGTGTCGTGGACGACCGGTCGGGGCGCGGCGCCGGGGACGTCGGGGACGGATGGGGCCTGCCAGGCCCTCACGGCTGGATCACTCCGAGCGACAACAACACGATGAGCACGATACCGAGTGCGATCCGGTAGACGACGAAGGGCATGAAGCTGCGCTTGCTGATGTAGTTCATGAACGCCGCGATCACGACGAACCCGACCACGAACGCGACGACGGTGGCGATGAGCGTGTCGGCGAGTCCGAACGGCGAGCCGTGGTCGCCGAGGCTCGTCGCGGCTTCGTAGAACCCGGACAGGAACACCGCCGGGATCGCCAGCAGGAACGCGAAGCGCGCAGCGGCGGGTCGGGTGTACCCGAGGGCGAGCCCCATCGACACGGTCGCACCGGAACGGGACACACCGGGCACCAGGGCGAGCATCTGCGCCAGGCCGATGAGCAGACCACCGCGGAACGTCATCTGCTCGATGCGCCGCTCCTTGCGGCCGACACGGTCGAGCACCCCGAGCACGACACCGAAGACGATGAGGACGATCGCGACGATCCAGAGGGACCGGAACGTGGTCTCGATCGAGTCCTTGAGCAGGAGCCCGGCGACCCCGATCGGGATCGTGCCGAGGATCACCAGCCAGCCGAGGCGGACGTCGGGGTCGCCCTTCGGCACGTCACGCTTGACCACCGATCGGAACCACCGCCCGATGATCCGGGTGATGTCCTTCCAGAAGTAGATGAGCACCGCGGTCTCGGTGCCGAGCTGCGTCACGGCGGTGAAGGCCGCTCCGGGGTCCTTCGCGTCGGGCAGGAAGAGCCCCACGATGCGCAGGTGCGCGCTGGAGGACACCGGCAGGAACTCGGTGAGCCCCTGGACGAAGCCGAGGAAGATCGCCTCGAGGATGTGCATCGCACGGGCCTTTCAGGGGGGGGGGAGGTCGGTCAGGGCACCGCCACGACGGCGACCATGAACAATATCAGTACGTGGCGAGCAGGTCGGCCAGCACCCGCCGACCGAACGCCAGCGAGTCGAGCGGCACCCGCTCGTCCACGCCGTGGAACATCGCGGGGAAGTCGACACCGGCCGGCAGCTGCAGCGGCACGAACCCGTACCCCGCGATGCCGAGCGTCGAGAGCGCCTTGTTGTCGGTGCCGCCGGACAGCAGGTACGGCAGGACCGGTGCGCCCGGGTCGTGCCGGCCGAGGACGTCGCGGACGGCGTCGACCAGCGGACCGCCGAAGTCCTGCTCGAGGCCGATGTCGCGGAACGACATGACCACCTCGACGTCGGGTCCGGCGAGCTCCCGCACCCGCTCGAGCACGGACTCCTCGTCACCCGGCAGGCAGCGGATGTCCACCAGGGCCTCGGCGGTGTCCGGGATCACGTTGTGCTTGTAGCCGGCGGTCAGCACCGTCGGGTTCGACGTGGTGTGCAGCGCGGCGTGGATGAACCGCGACGCCGAGCCGGTGGCCAGGGCGACCTCGTCCGGGCCGGTGACCGTCGGGTCGACCCCGAGGAACCGCGCCACCTCGGCGACCATCGCGTCCGTCGTGGCCGAGAGCCGGACGGGCCACTCCTCGCTGCCGATCCGGGCGACCGCCGCCGCGAGCTTCGTGACGGCGTTGTCACGGATCACGTGCGAGCCGTGGGCGGCGGTGCCGCGCGCGATCAGCTTCACCCACATGAGCGCCTTCTCGCCGGTCTGCAGCAGGTAGGCGCGACGGTCACCGAGCGTGATCGAGTACCCGCCGACCTCGCTGATCGCCGCCGACGCCCCCGCGAAGACCTCGGGGTGCTGGTCGACCACGTGGTGGGACCCCAGGACTCCCCCGGCCTCTTCGTCGGCGAAGTACGCGATCACCAGGTCACGCTCCGGCGTACCGTGCTGTTCGATGACGTCGGCCAGCGACGTGAGCATCATCGCGTCCATGTTCTTCATGTCGACGGCCCCCCGACCCCACAGCGATCCGTCCTTGACCACGCCGCCGAACGGGTCGACCGACCAGTTCGCCGGGTCGGCCGGCACGACGTCGAGGTGCCCGTGCACCACGAGCGCCGGCTTGTCACGGTTCCGGCCGGGCACCCGCGCCACGACGCTCACCCGGTCCGGCTCGGACTCGAACAACTGCGGCTCGAGACCCAGCGCGCGGAGCTTGTCCTCGACGTAGTGGGCCGCTTCGGTCTCCCCACGGGACTTCCCCTCGCCCCAGTTCGTCGTGTCGATGCGGATGAGGTCGCGGGCGATCGCCGCGGTGGCCTCGAGCTCGGGCACGGACTGCGGCTCGGAGGGCTCCGGGTTCGTCATGGCTCCACGGTATCGGTCGGCACCGACTCCGACGCCGAAGCCCGACACGCAGGACTCGCCCGGGATGCGCGACCGTGTTCATCGCGCGTTCAGACCCGTGCTAGTGTCTTTTATCGGCAGGAACGCCGGGTTCAACCCGGGAAACAGACACCAGACACCCTGTCCGGGTGGCGGAATTGGTAGACGCGCTAGCTTGAGGTGCTAGTGCCCGTATTAGGGCGTAGGGGTTCAAGTCCCCTCTCGGACACAGGAAATGCGTGCCCCCTGACCTTTCGGTCGGGGGGCATTTTCTGTTGTGTCTTCCCGGCGAGTGCCGCCATCGCTGCGCTCAGGGCGTCACCGCCTCTGGGGCGCCACTTCGCTGCGCTCAGGGCGATCTCCGCGCCACTTCGCTGCGCTCAGGGCGGTTCAGGCGCCACCTCGCTGCGCTCGGGGCGATCGGGGCAGGAGCAGGTGAGTGGGCGGGCTCTGCACGCGGGACGTGCGGACTGGAGGCGCGGGGCGGGGCCGCAACGCGCCTCCAGGCCGGAACGTGCGCACGTCACGGGCCGGTGCGACGTTGCGCACTCCGTGTGACGGAACAAGGTCGCACCGAGTGGGCAACGCCGCACCATGGTGCAAGCCCGGCGGCCCGGCGGCACGCGCGGTCAGCGCGAGCGGCGCACCCGCCGCACCACCAGCACCACGGCACCGAGCGCCGCGAGCCATCCCCAGTTCGCGACCACCGGGTCGAGCACCTGGTGCCGCCAGTCCGACCGACTCGACCCCAGGCGCGACGCAACGGGGTGGTTCCCACGCTCCGCCGCGACGCCGGTCTCGCTGATCAGCCGGTCCGGCCGACCCCGGAGCGCATCGGTCACCCGGTGCGTCGCGACGTCCAGGCGGTCCCCGACGACGAGCAGCATCCAGTGCGCCAGGCGCCCCTCGCTGAATCGCCGGTAGGCGTACCGCCGGACGATCCCGGCGACGCCGTGCAGGGGCTGCGCGGTGCCGAACACCGGCGTCACGTGGGCGTGCTCGATCGAGCGCTCCCGGCCGTGCGCACCGTCCTGCTGCGGCGGGAGGTCCCAGTGGGCTCCGGTGGCCGAACCGGCCTCGCGCGAGAGCTTCGGCACGGACGGCCGGTCCGCCGGGTCGAGGTCGCTCCCCCACCCCGGGATGCGGGCACGGAGCTCCTCGGCGGACGGCACCCGTCGGGGTGGATCGGCGATGTACGGGGTGTGGTCGGACATGTCGGGCCTCCTCACGGCACGACGACGGTCTTGATGCAACCGTCGAGCTTGGACGAGAACAGGTGGTAGCCCTCGGCGATGTGCTCGAGGGGGATGCGGTGCGTGATGATGTCGCTCGGCTTGAAGTGCCCGGCCTGGATGTGCTCGAGCAACCGCGGCCACTGGCGCTTCACGTGCGCCTGGTTCGTGTGGATCGTGACGCCCTTGTTCATCGCGTCCCCGAACTTCACCGCGCTCGGGATCGGCCCGTACGCACCGACCGCCGAGACCGTGCCGCCCTTGCGGACGCCGTCGATCGCCCAGTTGAGCGCCGTCGGGGACCCGCCCTGCAGCTTCAGCTTCGAGGCGGTGACCTGCTGGGTGAAGTTGCCGTCCGCCTCGGCTCCGACGGCGTCGATCACGCTGTCCGCACCGAGGAAGTCGGTCTGCTTCTTCATCTCGAGCACGACGTCGTCGACCTCGGCGAAGTTGATCGTCTCGGCGTGCGCGAAGCTCCGGGCCTTCTCGAGCCGGTACTCGAGCTGGTCGACGACGATCACCCGGCCGGCTCCCATGAACCACGCCGACCTGGCGGCGTAGAGCCCGACCGGCCCGGCACCGAGCACCACGACGGTGTCGCCCTCGCGGATCGACGCCAGCTGTGCCCCGAAGTACCCGGTGCTCAGTGCGTCCGTCATCATCAGGGCGTCATCGTCGTCGAGCCAGTCCGGGATCACCTGCGGTCCGACGTCGGCGAACGGCACCCGCACGCGCTCCGCCTGCCCGCCGTCGTACCCGCCGGTGGTGTGCGAGTACCCGTAGATCCCGCCGACCGCGGTCGCGTTCGGGTTCACGTTGTGGCAGTTCGCGAAGAGTCCGCGGGCACAGAACCAGCACGTCCCGCAGAAGATGTTGAACGGGACCATCACGCGGTCCCCGACCGACAGGGTCTCGACGGACGAGCCGACCTGCTCGACGACCCCGATGAACTCGTGGCCGAACGTGTGCCCGACACGGGTGTCGGGCATCATGCCGTGGTACAGGTGCAGGTCCGAGCCGCAGATCGCCGCCCGCTCGACGCGGACCACGGCGTCGTTCGGGTGTTCGATCCGCGGGTCCGGCTTCTCCTCGACGCGGACCCGGTAGGGGCCGCGGTACGTCATGGCGCGCATGGACGCTCCTCTCGTTCGTCGCGTCCACGCTGGCGCGCGCCACGTTGGAACGGACACAGGACCGCAGATGGCGGACAGGCGGTGGACGTCCGCACAGACGGACGGGAGGCGCGGTGCCAGCTGGCACCGCGCCTCCCGTCCGATCTGTGGGTGCGTCTAGCTCTTCGACGCCTCGACGAAGTTGCGGCCTGATGCCGCGTTCCGTCTCCTAGCTCTTCGACGCCTCGACGAAGTTGCGTCGCGGATCGGTTTCCTTGATGAGCGAGGTCGCGTCGCGACCCGACACCGCACCGGTGATCCAGCCGATGATGATGCGGGCCTTCCGGTTCAGGGTCGGCATCGCGTACACGTGGTACGCGCGGTGCGCGAGCCACGCGAGCAGGTTGGTCATCTTGATGCCCTTGATGTTCGCGGCACCCTTGCCGACACCGTACGACGCGACGGTGCCGATGGAGGGGTGGCGGTACTCCTCGAGCGGCTTGCCGGTGATGGTCGCGACGATGTTGTCAGCGGCGACCACGGCCTGACGCACGGCGTTCTGCGCGTTCGGCGGGTAGAACGCCGGCTGCTTGTCGGCGGTCAGGTCGGGCACCTGCGCGACGTCACCGAGACCCCAGACGCCCTCGACGACCTGGTGGGTGTCCTCGGCCTCGACCTGGAGCTTCGCGTTCGCGGCGAGGTGGCCCTTCGGCCCGCGCGGCAGGTCGGAGGCGTCGAGGAGCGGGTTCGGCTTGACGCCCGCGGTCCAGACGAGCAGACCGGTGGCGAACTCGTCGCCGTCGGAGAACTTGACGACGCCGCCCTCGGCGCTCGGCATGGTGGTCTTCAGGCGGACGTCGATGCCACGGGCACGGAGCGACTCGAGGGTCCACTTGGACAACTCGGGGCCGACCTCGGGCGCGACGCGGTCGAGGGCGTCGATGAGCACCCAGCGGGGCTGCTCGCCGGCGAGCGACGGGTAGGTCTTGATGGCGGCCTGCGACACGTCGAACAGCTCGCCGATCGCCTCGACACCGGTGTAGCCACCGCCGACGAAGACGCTGGTCAGCAGACGGCGACGCTCGTCCTCGTCGCGGGTGGCAGCGGCCTTCGCGATGTTGTCGAGGAGCTTGGCGCGCACGTACGCGGCCTCTTCGACGCTCTTGAAGCCGACGCCGTACTCCTCGAGCCCGGGGGTCGGGAAGGTGCGGGTGACGGAACCGAGGGCGACGACGAGGTGGTCGTAGCCGAGGGTGCGGTCGTCGCCGCCGGCGGTCGCGATCGAGACGGTCTTGTCCGCCGAGGAGATCGCGGTGACCTTGCCCTGGATCACCCGGGTCTTGCGCAGTGCACGGCGCAGCTCGACGGTGACGTCCTTCGGCGCGATGTGGCCACCGGCGACCTCGGGCAGGAACGGCAGGTACGTGTAGTAGGTGTTCTGGTCCACCAGGGTGATGCGCATGGGCACCGTGGCCGCGTGCTTCTGGAGCTGCTTGACCGTGGTGTAGCCAGCGGAGCCGCCGCCGAGGACGAGGACGTGAGGGATCGAGTCTGCCATTCCTCCGGTCTACCGGACTTTGGCTTGGCGCGTCATGAGTTCCGCGGCCTGTCGCGGAGCCGCCACCACGCGGTCTCGGCCAGTTCGGGCCCCGTGAACACCCCGTGCGGGGTGCGGCGGGACTCGGTGAGCGAGAAGCGGCGCAGTCGGTAGCCGCCGCCGAAGCGGTCGATGATCGCCTGGGGTGACGCCTCAGGGTCGCGCTTGACGTACCAGGTGCGGTCGTCGACCGGCTCGATCACGCCGCGGTCACCGTCGTCCGCCGATGCGGGAGCGCAGGATGTCGATGCGCTTCTGGATCTGCTCGATGCTCGCCTGCGCCACGGCCGGGCCACCGCTGATCCGCCGGAGTTCGGCGTGGATCGCACCGTGCGGTTCGTTCGAGTGCCGGGACCAGATCGACACGAGCCGGGCGAGCTCGGTGCGCTGCTCCTTGATCGTCATGTACATCGGGCGGTCGGGCTCGGGCGCCTTGGGCATGCCGTCCTTGGCCGTGCGGCCCTTGGACCGCTTGGCCTGGGTGGCCTGCCGGGCGCGCAGGAGGTCGCGCACCTGGTCGGGTTCGAGCAGCCCGGGGATGCCGATGAAGTCGAGCTCCTCGAGGGAACCGACCTCGCCGCCGGTGCCGAACTCACCGCCGTCGTAGAGGACGCGGTCGAACGACGCCTGCGAGTCGAGCGCCTCGAACGGCTGGACCTCGAGCAGGCTCTCGGACGCGCGGTCTTCCTTGTTGGCCTCGGCGACCATCGCGTCTTCGGGGTTGTACATGCCGTCGTCGGCGTCCTTCGGGCGGTCGAGGGCGTGGTCGCGCTCGAGCTCGAGGGTGGCGGCGAGGGCCATCAGGCCGGGGACGCTCGGCAGGAAGACGCTCGCGGTCTCACCGCGGCGACGGGCACGCACGAAGCGGCCGATCACCTGGGCGAAGAACAGCGGCGTGCTCGCGCTCGTGGCGTACACGCCGACGCAGAGCCGTGGGACGTCGACGCCCTCGGAGACCATGCGGACGGCGACCATCCAGCGCGAGGTGTCCTCGGCGAACGCGCTGATGCGGCTCGACCCGGCGGCTTCGTCGGACAGCACCACGGTGGGACGCTCCCCCGTGATCTGCTGCAGGATCCGGGCGTAGGCGCGCGCCGTGGTGGTGTCGGTGGCGATGACCAGGCCGCCGGCGTCGGGCACACCGCGACGGACCTCGGTCAGGCGCTTGTCGGCGGCGGAGAGCACGGCCGGCATCCACTCACCCTCGGGTGACAGCGCGGTGCGCCAGGCCTGGGCCGTGATGTCCTTCGTGACCTGCTCACCCAGGGAGGCCGACATCTCGTCGCCCATCCGGGTCTTCCAGCGCATCTGTCCGGCGTATGCCATGAACAGCACCGGGCGGACGACGCCGTCCTTCAGCGCGCGGCCGTAGCCGTAGTTGTAGTCGGAGATCGAGGTGCGGATGCCCTGCTCGTCGGGGGCGTACTGCACGAACGGGATCGGTGCGGTGTCGGACCGGAACGGGGTCCCCGACAGCGAGAGCCGCCGGGTGGCGCCGGAGAACGCCTCTCTGATGCCGTCGCCCCACGTCAGGGCGTCGCCACCGTGGTGGACCTCGTCGAGGACGACCAGGGTGCGGCCACCCTCGGTGATGCGCTTGTGCACCTCGGGGTTCATGCCGACCTGGGCGTAGGTGATCGCGACGCCCTGGTAGTGCCGGCCGAACATGCCGTCGCCGTTCTTGAACATCGGGTCGATCCGGATGCCCACACGGTCGGCGGAGTCGGCCCACTGGCGCTTCAGGTGCTCGGTCGGGGCCACGACGACGATGCGGTCGACGGTGCCGCGGGCGAGGAGCTCGGTCGCCAGCCGCAGCGCGAAGGTGGTCTTGCCGGCGCCGGGGGTCGCGGCCGTGAGGAAGTCGCGGGGTTCCTTCTCGAAGTACTTCGTGAGCGCTTCGATCTGCCAGGCGCGGAGCTTCGACGCCGTGCCCCAGGCGGCCCGGTCCGGGAACGCCGGCGACAGGTGCTGGACGGCCGAGTTGCCGGCCGCTTCGGCCAGGGCTGCGGCGTCGGCTTCGTCACGGGCGGCGTCACCCTGCGCCTGCGCCGTCTGGTGTGCCGGGCTTTGGTACGCCTGGGCTTGATGTGCCTGGCTGCCGTCGTGCGTCGACGACGATCCGCCTGCGCCGGACTGGTCGTCACCCGACTCCGCCCACAGCGTGGCGGGCTGCTGGTCTTCGTACTCCGCTGCGCTCACTGAACCCGATTCTACCGCCACCGTCAGTCCTGCCGAGCGTGCGGGACGCCGCCGTCAGGGGTCCGGCGGACCAGGGATGCCGGTCGCAGCACGCCGGCGCCGAAGCGTGCGGCGACCGCGTCGACCGTGGTCTCGGTGTCACGCCACGGCGCGTCGTCGTCCCACAGGGCGTTGCTGGCGGCCGCGGGCACGAGGTTCTCGCCGCGCACCCCGATCAGCCGGATCTGGTTGCCCGGTCGGTGCAGCACGTCGTACAGCTCGACGGCTTCGCGGTGCAGGCGCTTCGCGACGTCGGTGGGCTCCGCCAGGGTGCGCGACCGGGTCAGGGTGGTGAAGTCGGTGTAGCGGACCTTGAGTGCCACGGTCCGGGCCTGCACGTCGGCCTGGCGCAGGCGGACGGCGACCTTGTCGGCCAGGCGCAGGAGTTCGCGGGCGACGTCGTCGCGCTCGGTCAGGTCGCGGCCGAACGTGACCTCGTGCCCGATCGACTTCTCGCCGACGCCGGTGTCGACCGCGCGGGGGTCGCGACCCCAGGACAGGTCGTGCAGCCGCTGCCCGCCGGCCGGGCCGAGTGCCGACACCAGCGACCCGAGCGGAGTGTTCGCCAGGTCGCCGACCGTGCGGATGCCCCGGCGTTCGAGCGTCTCCTGCGTCTTGCCGCCGACGCCCCAGAGCGCGGACACCGGCTGCGGGTGCAGGAACGCCACCGTGTCGGCGGCGGGCACCACGAGCAGGCCGTCGGGCTTCGACCGGCTGGAGGCGAGCTTCGCGACGAACTTGGTCGACGCCGCGCCGACGGAGCAGTGCAGACCGGTCTCGGCGAGGACCGTGCGGCGGATGGCCTGGCCGATCTGCCACGGGGTGCCGTACAGCCGGAGGGCGCCGGCGACGTCGAGGAACGCCTCGTCGATGCCGAGGCGCTCGACCCGCGGGGTGAACCGGTCGAAGATCGCCATCACCGCGGCGGACTGCGCCCGGTACTTCTCGAAGTGCGGTTCGACGATGACGGCGTTCGGGCAGCGGCGCTTGGCGACGGCCATCGGCATCGCCGAGTTGACGCCGTAGCGACGGGCTTCGTAGGTGGCGGCGGTGACGACGGAGCGGTCGGAGTCGTGCCCGACGATGACCGGCAGGCCCACGAGGTCCGGGCGGTCGAGCAGTTCGACGGAGGCGAAGAAGGCGTCCATGTCGACGTGCAGCACGGTCGCCGAGACGTCGTCCACCGGTGCGTCGGAGACGAGGCGGTTCCGTCCGTCCTGCTTGCTCACACCGAGATGATGCCAGGCGCCGCCGACATCGCCGTGCCCGGGGCCGATCGCGATCGGACGGTGCGAGGTTCCGGACGTGGTGCGAGGGGGCGCGGGTGCCACCACGTGCGGAACCTCGCACCGGAGTGCGCCGGAGTGCGCCGGAGTGCGCCGGAGTGCCCCGGAGTGCCCCGCAGCGCAGCGCCTCGCACGGTGCGAGCGCAGCCCTCAGCCGAGCGGGCCGAGCACCGACGCGGCGATCGTCCGCGCCGCGGAGTCCCGCGACGACGGGTGGTACTGCCCCGCGCGGACGTCACGCGCCAGCCGCGCCAGCTCGCTCGACGACCGGAACGCCGAGCCGCCGACGACGCGCATGGCCTCGTCCACGACGTGCTGCGCGGTGTCCACGGCCCGGGCCTTGGTGCCGACGAGCAGCGGGAACCAGCGGGCTCCGAGGTCGTCGAGCTCGTCGACCGACCGCGCCAGCGACTCGACCTGCAGCGTGATCGCGTCGACCGCACCGCGCAGGTCGGCGATCGCCCGACGCACGTCGGGGTCCTGCGACCGCCTGGTTCCGTCGGCCGCGGTGCGACCCGCCACGGCGGCCGTCGCGAGCGTGATCGCGCGCTCCGCGACCCCGGCGTACACGGACGCGATGAGGAGCTCGAACGACGCGAAGATCCCGAACACGAGCGGGTCCTGGTTCGGCCCGACCGGCAGCGACCGGACGATGCGGTCGACGGGGACGTGCACGCCGTGCAGCCTGGTGGTGCGGCTCTGCGTCGCGCGCATCCCGAGCGTGTCCCAGTCGTCCAGGTGCTCGACGTCGCCGTCGGACCGCAGGACGAACCCGTGCACGAGCCGTGGCTCCGGCCCCGAGGTGTCCTTGCCGAAGACGCTCATGACGTCCCACGCCGGTGCGAGGGACGTGGACACCTTCGTGCCGGTGAACCGGTACCCGCCGTCGCCGTCCGGCTCCGCCGTCGTCGACGAGTCGAACAGCACGGCGTCGTTGCCGGGTTCGCTCACCCCGAAGGCGAGCAGGTGGTCGTCCGCAGCGTGGTCGGTGACGGCCTGGAGGAACGACTCGCCTCGCGCACGCACGGCGCGGGCCGCCTGCACCCACACCTGGTGCATGCCGAGGCCGAGTGCCGTCGCCGGCGCGGCCTGGGCGAGGGCGCGCTGCACCCGCGCGGTGCCACGGAGGCCGAGGCCCGCCCCGCCCTGCTCGACGGGCACGCCGATCCGCAGGTAGCCGGCGGCGCGGAGCTCGTCGAGGTCCTCGGTGCAGAACGCGTTCGCGGCGTCGTAGCCGGGGGCGCGCTCGGCGATGCGCTCGAGCAGCTCGTCCGGCACCGACCAGCCGACGGCGTCCGTGTTGGCCTTCGTCATGCCACGAGACTAGGGTCCGGAACGTGTCAGATCGTCATCCTTGGACCAGGTACGTCGCGATCGGTGACTCGTTCACCGAGGGGATCGGGGATCCCGACCCCACCGTCCCGGGCGGCAACCGCGGCTGGGCGGACCGCGTCGCCGAGGTGCTCGCACACCAGACCGACGACTTCGCCTACGCGAACCTCGCGATCCGCGGCCGGCTGCTGCAGCAGATCATCGACGAGCAGGCCGAGGCCGCCGTCGCCCTGCACCCGGACCTCATCACGGTGTCCGCCGGCGGCAACGACATCATCCGCCCCGGCTCGGACCCGGACGAGCTCGCCGAGCGCGTGGACCGGCTCGTCGCCGACCTGCGCCGCGACGGAGTCACCGTCGTGCTGTTCACCGGCCCGGACGTCGGGATGACCCCGGTGCTCAGCATGGTCCGCGGCAAGACGGCGATCTACAACGAGAACCTGCACGCCATCGCCCTGAAGCACGGCGCCCTGGTGGCGAACATGTGGGCACTCCGGGTGCTCCGAGACCCGCGGATGTGGGCTCCGGACCGTCTGCACCACTCCCCGATGGGCCACTCGACGATCGCCGCGGCGGTGCTCGACACCCTCGGCGTGCCGCACGGGCTCGAACCGTTCAACCCGGACCCGCTCGAGGCGCGGCCGTGGCGCGAGGCCCGCGCCGAGGACCTCGGCTGGGCCCGGGAGTACCTGGTGCCGTGGGTGGTCCGGCGCATCAAGCACACCTCGTCCGGCGACGGGGTGTCGGCGAAGCGACCCGAGCTGCAGATCGTGACCGAGCACCCCTCCGACACCCCGTAGACGCAACGCGGCGCGGAGCCGCGGGCCCTCAGTCCGCGGGGCGCCGCAGCGTGAGCGGTCCGTCGTGCAGCGGCTCGGTCTGCCAGCTCGTCGTCGTCGATCCCGTGGCGGGTTCGATCCGGACGTGCGCCAGGTGCGGGGTCTCGACGAACCGCACGTCGACCAGGACCGTCCCGTCGTCCGCGACGGCACCGCTCGCGGCGAGCGGGCCCTCGACGGCCCACTCCCCCTGCCCGACCGGCACCGACAGGGAGCCGCCGTCGACGTCGAGCGTGAGCCGCCACCCGTCGCCGTCGCGGGCCAGCGGACCGACGTCGGCGAGGCCCTGCAGCGGACCACCGTCCACGGCGGGCAGTCCCAGGGAGGCGAGCCGGGCCTCCAGGGCGGATGCCGAGGCCGCGTCGGGCGTGCGGTCGACGGCGGGCAGCAGGTGCTCCCAGACCGCGTCGAGGACGGCCTGCATGTCGAGGCTCTGGCCGGTCATCGCGAGCACGACGCCCTGCTCCGGCAGGACGACGCAGAACTGCCCGTAGGCGCCGTCGCCGCGGAAGCCGTGACGGGCCATCCAGAACTGGAAGCCGTAGCCCTGGGACCAGTCGGGGTTGGCCTCGTCCGGGTTGGCGACCTGCGTGCTGGTCGCCTGCTCGACCCAGTCGGCGTCGAGGATCCGCTCGCCGTCCCAGACGCCGCCCTGCAGGTACAGCTGGCCGAGCTTGGCAACCGCGTCGGTCGGGGCGTAGCACCCGCTGTACCCGAGTTCCGCGCCGGTGTCGTCGCGGCGCCAGGCGAGGTCGTCGATGCCGAGCGGGTCGAGCAGGTGCGGGCGGAGCCACGCGACGAGGGAACCGCCGGTCACCCGCCGGACGATCTCGGCGAGGGTGTAGGTGCACGGCTGGTTGTAGGCGAAGACCGTGCCGGGCTCCGCGTCCGGCGGGAGCAGCAGGAACCCGCGCACGGTGTTCGTCGGGTCGAGGGCCTGGGCACGGTCGATCGTCTCCTCGCGGTGGCCGCTCGCCATCGCGAGCAGGTGCCGGACGCGGATGCGGCGGCTGCGTTCGTCGGTGACGTCGGCGTCGAGCTCCGGGAAGTACGACAGCACGGTCGCGTCGAGGTCGATCAGGCCCGCCCGGACGGCGATGCCGACCCCCGCGGCGGTGAAGCTCTTGCTCAACGAGTAGAGCAGGTGCACGCGGTCGGCGGCGTAGGGCTGCCACCAGCCCTCGGCTGCCACCTGGCCGTGCCGGAGCAGCATGATGCTGTGCGTCTCCACGTCGGGCGTGGACTCGAGGGCGTCGAGCAGGGCGGTCACGCCGCCGGGGTCGATGCCGAGGGCGGCGGGGGTGGTCCGGGGGAACGTCGTCATCGTCGTCACCCGACCGACTCTACGGTCGGCGGACGACGGGCGTCACGCCCCCTGGAACGGGTTCGTCCAGCGCCACCAGACGCCGGGGTCGTCGATCGTGCGTTCGAGCGCGAGCGGCACCGTGACCGGGTCGTGGTCGGAGATGCGGAACCGGACCTGCCCGACCCGTTCGCCCTTGGTGCCGAAGGTCACCTGCTGCAGCTTCGCCTTCGCGGTGACGGTGGTCTTGCCCCACACGAGCACCTCGGCGGCCTTCGTCGTGACCGCGTCGGCCTCGTCCTGCCACGGGGTCGAGAACGTGCCGAAGGTCTGCCCCTGGTGGGTGAGGGTCACGACCTGGAAGTTGTCCGCCACGGACCGCAGCAACCGCTGCACGTCGACGTCGAGGGAGTCGTGGTCGACACCGCCGAGCATCACGCCGACGACGGTGACGTGCCTGCCACCGCGCTCGTACGTCGCCGCGAACAGCAGACAGGCGCCGGCCTCGTCGAGGGTGCCGGTCTTGATCCCCTCGATGCCGTCGAGGCCGAGGAGCTTGTTCGAGTTCTCGATCTGCCCCGCACCGGGCACGGTCACCTGCTTCGTCCCGACGACCTGTTGCACGACCGGGTTCGCGAGCGCGAGCTGACCGAGCGCCACCAGGTCGGTCGCGGTGGACCGGTTGTCCGCGTCGAGGCCGGTCGGCTCCTCGATCGTGGTGTCGTCGAGGCCCTGCCGGTCGAGCCACGCGTCCGCGGCACGGTCGTACGCCTCCAGCGACCCGAACGCCCAGATGGCGAGGGCCCCTGCGTAGTTGTTCGCCGACTTCATCAGCATGACCTGCAGGGTCTGGTACTCGGACAGCTTCAGTCCGGCTGGCATCGGCGCGACCTCGCCGTTCACCGCCGCGTACTTGGCGTACAACCCCTGCATCTCCGGGTTGAAGGCGATCGAGGGCCCCGGCTCGCCCCGCTCGAGGGGCTTCGCGTCGAGGACGACGAGAGCGGTGACGATCTTCGAGATGCTCGCGATCGACCGGGGCTTCGTGTCGCCGCTGGTGCGGAGGCTCTCCGGGAAGTCGGTCGCCTCGACCGCCGTGGCACCGTAGCCGGGGAACCGCAGGTCCGGCACGCTCGTCGTGGGTGCCGAGTAGGTGGTGGTGCTCGCGCTCGCGGGGGCGAACGGCACGACCGCCGCAGCGACGAGGTAGCCGGCGACGAGGAGCAGGACGGCGACCACCGAGATCGTGACCGGCCTCCGGACGGCGGAGCGGGGGCGGCGGACGACTGGTGACACGGGACCCGAGCGTACCGGTCCGCTCCTAGGCCGAGGCTGCGACGGGCTGGTCGGGCTGGCGTTCCGGAGCCGGGGCCGGGGCCGGGGCCGGGGCCACTGCGCCGGTGGCCACTGCGCCGCCGGCCGCGACGACGGGGTCGGCCTCGACGACGGTGCCGGCCGGCTCGGGCCGGGCGAAGGTCAGGCGGCGGGACAGGTACGCGAACACCGGACCGAGCGCGTTCATCAGCACGACCGACACCCAGGCTGCCCAGGCGTTCCCCGGGTCGAAGCCGAAGCCGCCGAAGCACGTCGCGAAGAACGAGGCGAACCCGAGGAACATCCCGGGGACGAGCCCGAACAGCTTCGTCCGACCCGTGTACATCAGGGCGCAGTTCACGACGAGGATGAGCAGCGCCAGCACGGTGTTCTGCGCCGCCTGCCCCTCGCCGAACAGGGTGCCGAACCGCTGGTCGAGCAGGACGATGACCAGGCCGAACGCCGACCCGATCGGCATCGCGGCCCACAGGCGGGTGGCGTTCCGCAGCGTCGGCTTGCCGCCGAGCAGGAACATCCCCGCCCAGCTGATGAAGATCGCCCAGGTCGGCAGGTGCAGGGCGTTGCCGCCGATGAACGCCGTGGCACCGGCCAGGACGGAGGCGACGATCTCGTGCGGGATCCGTTCACGCATGGCTGAGTTCCTTCGATCGGTTCGTGGTGGGGCTGGTGGTGAGACGGACGGTCCGGGTGGTCTCGGCGACGACCCGGCCGCGCTTGAGGACGAGGGCACGGTCCGGCCGGTCGAGCAGGACGCCGTCCGGGTCGGTGGTGGAGAGCACGACGAGGTCGGCGGCGGCACCGGGCCGGATGCCGTGGGTGTCCGCGACGCCGACGACCTCGGCCGCGCCGGTGGTGGCCATGGCGAGCACCCGTCGCAGGTCGTCCGGGCCGGACAGGTGCCCGGTCTGCGCCAGGAGCAGCCCGACGTCGAGCAGGTCGGCGTTGCCGAACGGGGTGAAGGCGTTCCGGACGTTGTTCGACGCGTAGGCGCTCGTGACCCCGGCGTCCCAGAGTTCGCGGACCGGCACGACCCCGCGCCGCACGTCGTGGTCGTCGGACCGTCCCCCCAGGTGCAGGTCGGTCGCGGGCAGCGGCACCACGGCGACCCCGGCGGCAGCGAGGCGGTCGAACAGCACCCGGCGCTCGCCGCGGGGCAGGCTCGCGACCGAGGTCACGTGACCGAGCGCCACCCGTCCCTGCAGCCCGCGGGCGGTCACGCGGTCGGCGATGTGCCCGGCGAGGGCGTACCGCGGGTCGGAGGTGTCGTCGGCGAAGTCGGCGTGCAGGTCGGCCGGCACCCCGAACTCCTCGGCGAGGTCCAGGACGGTCTCGACGTGTTCGTGGCACGCGGCAAGGGTGTGCTCGTTGTAGGTGCAGCCCCCGATGACGTCCGCCCCCGCGGCGAGCGCCTGACGGAGCAGCGCGAGGGTGCCCGGTGCCTTGGCCATGCCCTCCTGGGGGAACGCGACGATCTGCAGGTCGAGGGCCTCCCGGTACTCGTCGCGCAGGTCGAGCAGCACCTCGACGCCGGTGAGTCCGACGATCGGGTCGACGTCGGGGTGTGCGCGGACGAGCGTCGTGCCGTTCGTGATGGCCTGGTCGAGCAGGGTGCGGGCGCGGTCGCGGACGGTGGCGTGGGTGAAGCCGCGCTTGAGCTCCCCCGTGACGGCGATGGCGCCGGCGAGGGTGCCGTCGGGGTTCGGGCGTTCCCGGTCGAGCAGGGCCTTGTCGACGTGCAGGTGTGCCTCGATGAGCCCGGGGATGACCACGCGCCCGGCGCAGTCGACCACGCGGGTGGGAGCAGCACCGGTGTCGGTGCCGTGCGCCGAGCCCGGCCCGGGCAGCGCGTCGGTCACGCTGACGATCACGCCGTCGGCGATCGCGACGTCGACGGAGCGGCCGTCGGTCAGCCGTGCGTTGGTGAGGACCAGGTCCACGTCGAACCCTCTTCCGGTCGGTGCGGGTGGGACGTGCTCCACCATTCGCCCGCCGTGTTTCGGGTTCCGACGCCGCGTGTGACGGCCGTGTAAAAGATGGTCGTACCAATGAACCAAGCAGACCAACCGGCCCTACGGTCGAGGGCATGCACCGTGGACGGACCCTGAGCGCGGCGACCGCCGCCCACCTCGGCACGCTCGTGCTCGACGACCTGCAGCCCGGCGACAAGCTGCCGCCGGAACGCACCCTCGCCGAGGACCTCGCCGTGTCCCGCACGACCATCCGGGAGGCGCTGCAGGAACTCGAGCGCCGTCGTCTGGTCTCCCGGACCCCCGGCCGTGGCACCGTCGTGCTGCCGCGACCGGAGGAGGCGTCCGCCCTGCTCGACCACCACCGCGACGACCTGGACCACCGGGCCGAGCACGTCGCCGAGTTCCGGACCGTCGTCGAGCCGCAGGTCGCCGGAATCGCGGCGGCGCGGGCTGGCGAGGCCGACCTGCTGACCCTGGAACGCATCCTCGCCGCGACGCACGCTGGTCTGAGCCCGGAGGAGTCGCTCGCCCAGGACGTCGCCTTCCACGTGCAGGTCGCCCGCACCTCGGGCAACCCCCTGCTCGTGTCGTTGTGCGAGCTCAGCAGCGGTTGGGTGCAGGACGTGCGTGCCCGCTCGCACAGCACCAGCGAGGGGCGCCGGTCGTCGTTCGAGTGGCACGAGCGGATCCTCGGGCGGATCCGGGAGCACGACGTCGAGGGCGCGACGCAGGCGATGGCCGACCACCTCGCCGACGTGGCCCACCTGGTCGAACGGAGGACGGACCGATGACCACCGCACACGAGACCACCGCCCCGGCGGTGGCGACCCTGCAGCCCGGCGCCGGACCCGTCCGCGGCGACCACTTCCTGCCCGTCGACCCGGAGACCGTCCTGTGGGGTCGCCTGCCGGGCGAGGGCGACACCCCGGCCCTGACGATCGCCCCCGGCGCGTCGGTCACCATCGACACGGTCAGCCACGAGGGGATCCTCCCCGACCAGGGCAGCGACCCCGTTGCCTGGTTCGGCGACCACGGCGTCGCACCGGAGCACGTCCTCGCCGACGCCGTCGCGATCGCCCGCTCCGGCCACCGCGACCCCGCGGCGGACGGTCCACACGTGGTGTCCGGGCCGATCGCGGTGCGCGGTGCCCGTCCCGGTGACGTGCTGACGATGACGGTCCTCGAGACCCTGCCCCGGGTGCACTACGGCGTCGTGTCGAACCGGCACGGCCGCGGTGCCCTGCACGGTGAGTTCCCGGTCGACGGCACGACGGTGAGCGTCTTCGCCGACGTCGTGGACACCGACCTGGGCCGGCGGGGCCGCATCCCGCTCACCGCCGCACGCGACCGCTTCGCGCACTTCCCCCTCGCCCCGTTCCTCGGGATCATGGGCGTCGCCACCCCCGGGGAGCGGCTGCACTCCGTCCCGCCCGGTCGCCACGGCGGCAACATCGACGTCAACCTGCTGCAGGCCGGCTCGCAGCTGCACCTGCCGGTGCTCGTCCCCGGCGCGCTCGCCCACGTCGGTGACCCGCACTTCGCCCAGGGCGACGGCGAGGTGGCGCTCACCGCGATGGAGGCCTCGCTCCGCGCCACGATCCGCTTCGACCTGACCCCGGCTTCCGAGGCGACCGCGCGCTTCGGGGACCTGGTCTGGCCCGTCGCCGAGACGCAGGAGTTCCTCGTGCCCACCGGCATGGACCCCGACCTCGACGAGGCCGTCCGGCAGTGCGTCCGGCACGCCGTCGCGATCCTCGGCGCGCGCTGGGGCATGGAACGCCACCTGGCGTACGCGTACCTGTCCGCGGCGACCGACTTCAACATCTCGCAGGTGGTGGACCTGGTCACCGGTGTCCACGCCCGCATCCGCAAGGCCGACTTCGAGGAGCCCGTCCGATGACCACGCCCCCCACGTCGACGGCGCCCGACGGACTGCTCGAGGCGCTCGACGCCTACGAGACCGCCCTGCTGGCGAACGACCTCGACGCCCTCGACGCCGCCTTCGTCGACTCCCCCGGCACGATGCGCGGCGACGACCGTGGCCTGCTCGTCGGGCACGACGCGATCAGCGCGTTCCGCGGGGCGCGGGGTGGGGTCGCCACCCGGTCGCTGACGCACGTCGAGGTCCGCCCCCTGACCGAGGACCGCGCCCTCGTCGTGTCGGTGTCCCGGTTCGCCGCGGGTGGGCAGGGCCTCCAGACCCAGCTCTGGTGCCGCGACGGCGGCACCGGCTGGCGCATCGAAGCAGCCCACGTCACCGGCCGCCCGAAGGCCGTCGACACCACCGTCTGGCGGGCCGTCGGCGACCCGCTCGTCGCCCCCACCGCCTCCGGATCGCTCGACGGCCTGACCGTCGCCGTCAAGGACCTCTACGCGGTCCCCGGCCAGCCGGTCGGCGCGGGCAACCCGACGTACCTGCGCGAAGCACCGGTCGAGACCGCGCCCGCCGCAGCGGTCGCCGCGCTCCTCGCCGCCGGTGCCTCGATCCGCGGGATCGCGCGCACCGACGAGTTCGCGTACAACCTGACGGGCCGGAACGCGCACCACGGCACGCCGCCGAACAGCGCGGCTCCCACCCGACTGCCTGGAGGCTCGTCCAGCGGATCCGCATCGGCCGTCGGCCTCGGCACGGCCGAGATCGGGATCGGCACGGACACCGCGGGATCGGTCCGGGTCCCCGCCTCGTACCAGGGGCTCTGGGGCCTCCGGACGACCCACGGCACGGTGTCCCGCGACGGGCTGCTCCCGCTCGCGCCGTCGTTCGACACCGTCGGGTGGCTCACGCGGAGCCCCGTGGTCCTGCTCGCCGCCCTCGACGCCACCGTCCCGCCACCGTCGGCGCCCGGCGGGGCACTCGATGCGACCGTGCTCGTCGTCCCCGAGGAACTCGTCGCACTCGTCGAACCGGCCGTCGCCCGAGCCTTCGCCGCCTTCGTCGAAGCACGCGACGAACCCGTCGCGACCGTCCGACTGCGCGACCTCGGCATCCCGGACCCCGCAGCGCTGCAGGAGCAGATGCGGCTCGTCCAGGCCGCCGAGGCCCTCGCCGCCCACGGCCCCTGGATCGACGCGCACCCCGGCGCCCTGAGCACCGTCGTCGGTGACCGGTTCCGCGTGGCACGGGCGAACGACCCCGACGCGACCGCGGACGCCGTGGCACGTCTCGACGAGGTCCGTGCGACGATCCGCCGTGCCCTGGACGGTCGGACCCTGCTGTTCCCGACCGTCCCAGGACCCGCACCCCTGCTCCACTCGGACGCCGCGGCGCTCGAGCGCACCCGGACCGCCACCACGGCGATGACCGCGCTCGCGAGCGTCGGTGGGCTGCCCGCGGTGAGCGCACCGGCGCTGACCGTGGACGGCGCGCCCGTCGGCGTCTGCCTGGTCGGTGGGCCGGCCACCGACCGTGCCCTGGTGATCCGCGCCGGGGGCATGCTGCCCGACCAGGCCGCCCCGGGCCTCCCGACGGTCTCGGTGGTGCGCTAGGAGGCGAGCCGCCGGGCGTGGGTGACCGCCCACAGACCGACGGCGCTCGCCGCGGCCACGTTGAGCGAGTCGACGCCGTGCGCCATCGGGATCCGGACGGTCGTGTCGGCCGACGCGATCGCGGCCGGCGTCAGCCCCTGCCCCTCGGTGCCCATCACGAGCGCGACCCGGTCGGGCAGGTCCGCCACGAAGGCGTCGAGGTCGACGGACTCGTCGGTCAGTGCCATCGCGGCCAGGTGGAAGCCCTGCGCGCGGAGTTCCTCGCCCGCCGCGGGCCAGTCGCCGATGCGGGTCCACGGCACCTGCAGCACCGTGCCCATGCTCACACGGACGCTCCGGCGGTACAGCGGGTCGGCACACCGCGGGCTGACGAGCACCGCGTCGGCGCCCAGGCCGGCGACGCTGCGGAACACCGCGCCGACGTTCGTGTGGTCGACGATGTCCTCGAGCACGACGACGACCTTCGCGTCCCGCACCACGTCGGCGACGCTCGGCAGCTCGGGGCGCTGCATCGCGGCGATCGCACCGCGGTGCATGCGGAAGCCGGTGAGCTCCTCGAGCAGGGCGTCGGCACCGACGAACACGGGGCCGTCGTGCTCCGCGACCAGGGGCAGGACGCTGTCGAGCCACTTCTCCTGCACCAGGATGCTCCGCGGCACGTGACCCGCGCGGACCGCGCGCTCGATGACCGTGTTCGACTCGGCGATGTACAGGCCGCCAGCGGGCTCCGAGACCCGGCGGAGCGCCACGTCGGTGAGCCGGGCGAAGTCGTCGAGACGGGGATCGTCGAGGGAGTCGATGCGGACGGGGTGCACGGGGCTCGTTTCGGTGTGGTGCGGGGGGGTGTGGGTGGTGTGGGGCGCGGCGTGGGTCCGGTGGGGCGGCGCTGGCGCGGGTCCGCCGATGTCCGATCCGCCTGGGAAGCGACCGGGACGGTCGGGTGTTGAGGGTACCGTGAACAGGGTGCTGGATGATGCTGCGTCGACGACCGGGCCGACCACCGGGGCGGCCGCCGGGTCGGTGACCGCCGACGACCTGGACCGCGTCGTCGAGGTGCTCGGCGGCAAGCGCATCGCCGTGCTCTCCGGTGCCGGTCTGAGCACCGACTCCGGCATCCCCGACTACCGCGGCGCCGGGCGGGTGGTGCGCAAGCCGATGACGTTCCAGGAGTTCCTGGCCGACCCCGCGAAGCGCCAGCGCTACTGGGCCGGATCGCACCTGGGCTGGCGGAGCTTCGCGGCCGCCGTGCCGAACGACGGGCACCGGGCGCTCGCCGCACTCGAGGACGCCGGGATCGTCGCCGGGGTCATCACGCAGAACGTCGACGGCCTGCACCTGCGCGCCGGGTCCCGCCGCGTCGTCGAGATCCACGGCTCGATGGACCGCGCCGTGTGCCTGCGGTGCGGCCAGGTGTTCTCCCGCTCCGACCTCGCCGCCACCATCGACCGGGCGAACCCCTGGATCGACGAGCCCGGGTCCGTGCAGCTGCAGCCGGACGGTGACGTCGAGATCACCGACGTCGAGCGGTTCGTCGTCCCCGCGTGCTCCGTGTGCGGCGGCGACCTGAAGCCCGACGTCGTCTTCTTCGGCGAGTTCGTGCCGGCCGAGAAGTTCCGCGAGGCCGTGTCGATCGTCGCCGACGCCGACGCGCTGCTCGTCGTCGGTTCCTCACTCACCGTGAACTCGGGCGTGCGGCTGGTCGACCACGCTGCGCGCCGCAGGAACCCGGTGGTCATCGTGAACCGCGGCGAGACCCGCAGTGACCGCCGTGCGGCGGTGAAGCTCGACGCTGGCACCACCGAGACGCTCGTGCACCTGGCGGAGCGGCTCAGCGCAGCGGCTTCGACCGACTAGCGCGGTCGCGGTCGCCGGACGGGCCGGCGCGGTCGCCGGACGGGCCTGCCGGGCGCGGTCGCCGGACGGGCCTGCCGGGCGCGGTCGCCGGACGGGCGTGCCGGGCGCGGTCGCCGGACGGGCCTGCCGGGCGCGTCTGCGAAGATCGACGGGTGACGACACTCCTGTACCTCGTCCGGCACGGCGAGACCGACTGGAACGCGCAACGCCGCATCCAGGGCTCCACCGACATCCCGCTCAACGACACCGGACGACGGCAGGCCGCCGAGGCCGCCGAGCTCCTGACCCGCCGGCCGTTCGACGCCGTCGTGGCGTCCCCGCTGTCGCGGGCGGCCGAGACGGGCGCGATCATCGCCGACCGCCTCGGCCTCGACGCACCGACGACGTACCCGGGCCTGGCCGAGCGCTCCTACGGCGAAGCCGAGGGCCTGACCGACGACGAGGTGTCGGCACGGTACCCGCACGACGACATCCCCGGCCGGGAGTCCCGCTCCGCGCTGCTCGCCCGTGTCACCGAGACCCTCGGTGAGATCGCGGTCCGGTTCGACGCCGGCGTCGTCGTGGTCGCGACCCACGGCGCGGTGATCCGCAGCGTCGTGAACGCCGCAGCCCCCGGCACCGCCGACCGCCGCCACACCCCGATCCGGAACGGGTCCATCCACTCGTTCCGGTGGGACCCCGAACGCTTCCACGCCGAACTCGTCCGGTTCGACGACCCGATCGACGACGTGTCCGACGACACCGGTGGGTCGGCGTTCGAGTACCAGAACCCCTTGGAACGCCGGGGCTGACCGGGGACTAGGCTCCGACGCACCCGCACACCGGGGTGAGGGGAGCCACATGTCCGACGACGGGACCAGCCGACACGGCCAGCATGCCCTCGACCAACAGGACGACGACCTCGACCGGGTGTTCGGTCCCGAGACGGCGAGCGTCCCGACCCGCACGCGGGCGCGCACCTGGTTCATCATCGGCGGCAGTGTCCTGGCGGTCGCCGTGGTCATCGCCGTGGTGCTCGGCTCGATCATCGGGAGTGTCCAGAACGGCATCGGCGGGGTCTTCCCGCGCCCCGATGTCGCGCTCGACCGGTTCGACGAGCGGGTGAGTGCCCTGCCCGGCGTCACCGACGTGCGGCACCACACCCCGTCGAAGACCGCGTTCGCCAGCTACGACGCCGTCGCCACCGTCCGCGCCGACCCCACGCTCGACACCGCGGCCCGGCGTGACCTGGTCGCCGCCATCAGCCGAGCGGCCGACGAGTCGGGCGGCAACGGCGTCCGGGTCGTCGTGATCGCCGACCTCGGCAACCTGGAGATCGGCGTCACCGGTGCCGGCGAGGTCGCGGCGAAGCGCCTGGCGCTGGCGGACACGCTCGACCACATCGGCGGTGTCACCGAGGTCCGCTGCTCGTGGGAGCGCGGCGGCGACCCGTCCGACACCGCAGGCGACCAGTCCGTCGTCGTCCGGACCCCGGGTCGGGGTGCCGCGGTGCCGCCGATCGTGGCGCGGGCGACCCAGGAGACGCAGAAGGTGTTCCCCGGGGCGGACGTGCAGGTCATCGCGGCGAAGTGATCGGGCGGTGGTCGCGGGGCGGGGCGGGGCGGACGACGTGGAACGACACCGTCGACGTCGTACGACATCGACATCGTCGTTCCGCATCGTCACGAACCGCGAGACCACCAACCGCGAGACCACGCCAGCGCCAGCACCAGCGCCATCCCTCAGACCCGCCGGTCCCCCACGGCCCGCTCGACGGCCCGGACGACCTGCTCCGCCGAGTCCTGCCACCGGAACCGTCCGGCACGCTCGATCGACTGCCGCGAGGCCTCATCCCACCGTTCCTCGACCCGCCGGACGGCCGCGGCGACGGCGGACGGCGACGCCGGGTCGAAGTACTCCGCAGCGGAGCCGCCGATCTCCCGGAAGATGGGGATGTCGCTGACGACGACCGGGGTGCCGACGCCCATCGCCTCGACGAGCGGGATGCCGAACCCCTCGTCGTAGGACGCGGTCGCCAGCGCGGTGGCCGAACGGAGCACGGACAGGTACTCCTCGTCGGTGGCGCCGTCGTGGAACACGATCGCCCCAGCGGGCGCGAGCCCCTCGAACCGTGCCTGGTCGGCGTCGGACACCCGCGACATGCAGTGCAGCGTCCAGTCCGCCCCGAGGAGCGGCAGCGCCGCCGCCAGGGTCTCGACGTTCTTGTACGGCATGAACGAGCCCATGTAGACGAGCGAGCGTCGACGTGGTGCTCCGGCCGACCGCGGTGTCGCCGGGTCGGCCGCGTTGTAGGCGACCGTCACGGGTCGCTTCGTCAGCCGGTGCTCGGCGATCAGCCCGGCGGTCGTCTCCGACACCGTCACCACCCCGTCCGCGCCGTTCAGCAGGAACCGCTGCGGTGCCCAGGACAGGTGGAACGCCCGCCAGCCGAGCCGCAGCGGCCACGAGAACTCCCGCGGGGGCGTGCGGTTGCGGTAGTAGATCAGGTCGTGCAGCGTCAGGACGAGCGCGTACCGACGGCCCCGCGACCCCATCGTCTGCATCGGCGAGAACACCGCGTCGAGCCCGAGCCGGTTGACGCGCCGGGCGACGAGCGGCTCCCCCGCGTCCGTCGGTGCGGGCAGCAGCTCCCACGGCAGGTCGCTCGGCAGCGACTCGAGCTGGCGCTCGTCACTGACGAGCAGCACGTACTCGTGCCGGTCCGGCAGGTGCGCGACGACACCGGCGGTGAACCGGCTGATGCCGTCGTGCCGACCGATCCGCACGTACCGGCAGTCGATGCCGATGCGCAGGCGCGTCACGACGCGTCCGCCGTCCGGGAGGCCCGCCCCGCCCCCGACGGTCGGCTGTCCGTCGTGGCCCCACCGCGTCCAGGGCGTCCCTGGCGTCCGGTACGTCGGGCCGTGTCCGCCATCCGGCGGAGCACCGCCGCCGCGGCCGGAGCCGGCGTCTCGTAGTGCACCAGGTGGCCGACACCCGGGATCACGACGAGCTCGGCGTCACGCAGGCGCTCGGCGAGTGCGCGCTGTTCGGGGACGGCGGTGATGTCGTCGTGCTCGGCCGCGACGAGCAGCACGGGCACCTCGATCCGGTCCGCGTACTCGGAGACATCGTGGGTGACCGAGGTGCGGAACGCCTCGAGCACGCTCGTGCGGTTCGCGAAGGCCGAGAAGTACCGGTCGTGCTGGTCGTGCACCCACCGGCGGACCGCGGGGTCGTGGGACTTCAGCATCGCGATGCTCATCGCCCGGACGATCGCGCCGTTCCGCAGGAGCCCGAGCCCGATCGGCTTCGGCAGCACCGCGCCGGCGCGGTAGTACCCGATCGCGATCGCGGTCCCCACGGCACGCGGTCCCTGCAGGGCCGGGGCCGCGATGGGGTTGACGAGGACGAGCAGTCGGGTGTCGAGCCCGGCGGCGACGGTGGCCGACACCACGATCGACCCGAACGAGTGCCCGAGCACCACGGTGTCGCGGCCGAGCCCGAGCGCGGCGTGGAACCCGGTCAACCAGGCCACGTACGCGTCGACGTCCGACACCGGCAGCGGATCGGACACGCCGAAGCCGGGCAGGTCGGGCACGATCACCCGCACACCCTGCAGGTGCGCGGCGATGGCCTCGAGGCCGTGGTGGTCCCCGCGGAACCCGTGCACGGCGAGCACGGTGCGATCCGAGTCCTCGGGCCCGTAGACCCAGTAGTGCGTGGTCCGGCCGTCGACCTGGACGGCCCGGTGCACGACCGGGGTGGCGGCCATCAACGACTGGTACGGGGAGAGCACGGGCGGTTGCATCCGCGCCAGTCTAGGGAGCGAACCGCACGAAACCCCGGACACCCGCAGCATCTCGCGCCTATCGTGTCCGGGGCGGGCCGTCGACCGGTCCGTCGATGACGACGAGGAGCACGGTGACCTTCACAGCCCCGATCCAGCTGCCCGGCCTGACGCTCGACCCGCAGTGGTACAAGCGCTCGGTCTTCTACGAGTGCATGATCCGGTCGTTCGTCGACTCCAACGGAGACGGCATCGGCGACATCCAGGGCGTGATCGGCAAGCTCGACTACCTGCAGTGGCTCGGCGTGGACGCCCTGTGGCTGCCGCCGTTCTTCCAGTCGCCGATGCGCGACGGCGGGTACGACATCGCCGACTACCGGGCGATCCTGCCGGAGTTCGGCACGCTCGACGACTTCCGCGAGCTCGTCACGAAGTCGCACGAGCGGAACATGCGCATCGTGATCGACATGGTGATCAACCACACCAGTGACCAGCACGAGTGGTTCCAGCAGTCCCGCGAGGACCCGGACGGCCCCTACGGCGACTTCTACGTCTGGCGGGACACCGACGAGGACTACTCGAACATCCGGATCATCTTCGTCGACACCGAGGAGTCCAACTGGACCTTCGACCCGGTCCGACGCCAGTTCTTCTTCCACCGCTTCTTCTCGCACCAGCCCGACCTGAACTTCGAGAACCCCGCGGTCATCGAGGCGATCTACGACGTCGTCCGGCACTGGCTCGACATGGGCGTCGACGGGCTCCGGCTCGACGCGATCCCGTACCTGTTCGAGTCCGAGGAGGGCAACGGCGAGGGCGAGCCGGAGACCCACGAGTTCATCAAGAAGCTCCGCGCCATGGTCGACGACGAGTACCCCGGCCGCGTGCTCCTGGCCGAGGCCAACCAGTGGCCGCGCGAGACGGCGGCGTTCTTCGGGACCGACGAGGAGCCCGAGTGCCACATGGCGTTCGACTTCCCGGTGATGCCGCGCATCTTCTACTCGCTCCGGGCCCAGCACGCCGCCGAGCTCAAGGCGATCCTGTCCGAGACCCTCGACGTGCCGGCCAGCGCGGCGTGGGGTGTCTTCCTCCGCAACCACGACGAGCTCACGCTCGAGATGGTGAGCGAGGAGTACCGGCAGGCGATGTACGGCTGGTACGGCTACGACCCGCGGATGCGCTCGAACATCGGTATCCGCCGACGCCTCGCTCCCCTGCTCGACAACTCCCGCGCCGAGCTCGAGCTCATCCACGCGCTGCTGTTCTCGCTGCCCGGATCGCCGTTCCTGTACTACGGCGACGAGATCGGGATGGGCGACAACATCTGGCTGCCGGACCGCGACTCCTCGCGCACGCCGATGCAGTGGACGCCGGACCGCAACGCCGGCTTCTCCACCGCCGACCCGGGCAAGCTCTACCTGCCCGTCGTCCAGTCGCTCGTGTACAACTACGCACAGGTCAACGTCGAGGCGCAGCTCGCCCAGTCGCGCTCGCTGCTGCACTGGGTCCGGAACGTCATCCACACGCGCAAGGCCCACCCGGTGTTCGGCCTCGGGTCCCTGCACGTGCAGGAGACCTCGAACGACTCGGTCCTCGCCTTCGTCCGCTCGTGGGAGGGCTCCGGCCAGCAGTTCGGCCCGTCCGCCGAGGACGTCCTCTGCGTGTTCTCGTTCGCGACGAACCCGACCTCGGTCACGGTGTCCGCTCCGGAGTTCGCGGGGCGTCCGCTCTACGACCTGTTCGGCGGCGGTTCGTTCCCGTCCTTCGACGAGGACGGCAACGTGACGCTGACCATGGGTACGCAGTCGTTCTACTGGCTGCACGTCGGCGCGCCGACCCGGTAGTCGGGGGTGTCGGTGCGTCCCGTTAGCCTGACCGCGTGACGTTCCCCACAGCACAGCTCGACGCGCCCGCTCCGTCCCAGGACCTCACGGGTCGCCCCTGGTGGCACGCGCTGGGCGTCTTCGACCTCGAGACCACCGGGGTCGATGTCGAGACGGCCCGCATCGTCACCGCCCACGTCGGCCTCATCGACATGACCGGGGCCTCCATCGTCGAGGGTGCGTGGATCGCCGACCCCGGCGTGCCGATCCCCGAGGGCGCGGCCGCCGTGCACGGGTACACCACCGAGCGTGCCCAGGCCGAGGGGCGTCCCGCGGCCGAAGTCGTGGCCGAGATCATCGCCGCGATCGAGGCCGTGTTCGCCCGCGGCATCCCGCTGGTGATCTACAACGCCCCGTACGACCTCACCGTCCTCGACCGCGAGGCGAAGCGGCACGGGTTCGCCTCCCCCGTCATCGGCAATGTCGTCGACCCGCTGGTGATCGACAAGGCGCTCGACACCTTCCGCAAGGGCAAGCGCACGCTCGAAGCCGCCTCGGAGCTCTACGGCGTCACGCTCGACGACGCCCACGACGCCGGAGCCGACGCGATCGCTGCCGGGCGTGTCGCCCAGGCCATCGCGGGCAAGTACCCGGACGAGCTCGGCATCTCCGCCGAGGAACTCCACCGCAAGCAGGTCGGCTGGTGTGCCGAGCAGGCCACCTCGTTCCAGGACTACATGCGCAAGAAGCGCGACCCGAACTTCACCGCCGACGGCCGCTGGCCGCACCGCAACGGCGCCTGACCCCGCACAGCCCCCCCCCCCCCCAAGACACCCGGGGGCTCCCCGCGCAAACCCCCCCAAACCGGCGGGGTGCGCCGACACCCCGG
>NZ_QKTF01000002.1:128573-364288 GCF_003234745.1 Curtobacterium sp. MCLR17_039 | reverse complement strand
CCCACCCGAACCTAACCCCCACCCCCCGCTGCCCCCCCCCCAAACGCCCCCTACCCCCCCACACCCCCCCCCCCCCCCGCAAGACACCGGTGTTCGCGCGCCGAACACCCGCAGAACGCGGCGTGATGCGCGAACACCGGTGTCTTGCGTCCAGGGCCCACGACCGCACAACGCGAACGGGCGGCCCTCCCGGAGGAGGACCGCCCGTTGGCGTTGTGCGGGGGCTGCTTACTTGCTGAAGCCCTTGAAGCGCTGGTTGAACTTCTCGACGCGACCGGCCGAGTCGAGGATGCGCTGCTTGCCCGTGTAGAACGGGTGCGAAGCGGACGAGATCTCGACGTCGATGACCGGGTAGGTCGCACCGTCGAGCTCGATGGTCTTGTCGCTGTTCGCGGTCGAACGCGTCAGGAACGTCTCACCGGAGGCCAGGTCGCGGAAGACGATGGCGCGGTACTCGGGGTGGGTGTCGGTCTTCATGGAGATTCCTCGATAGCGGTGATGGGATTGCGCGAACTGCGCGGGAAGTCGTCGGCTTGCGCCAGCCGTCCACGATACCAGAGAGACGGCGGGATCGCAGCGCTACGCGGCGCGTGCCGTGTAGCGACCGGCGTCCTTGGTGACCGAGAGGTCGATGCCGAACGCCTCGGTCAGGGTCTGGTCCGTCAGGACCTCGTCGATGGGGCCGGCGGCCTGCACGTGGCCGTCGGCGAGGACGAGCGCGTGGGTGAACCCGGCCGGGATCTCCTCGACGTGGTGGGTCACGATGACGATGGCCGGCGAGTCCGCACTCTGGGCGTAGCCACCGAGGGTGCGGACGAGGCTCTCGCGGGCACCGAGGTCGAGCGAAGCGGCCGGTTCGTCGAGGAACAGGATCTCCGGGTCGGTCATCACGGCACGGGCGATCTGCACGCGCTTCTGCTCGCCGTCGCTGAGGTCGCCGAACGTGCGGTCGGTGAAGGACCCCAGGCCCCACTCCTCGAGCACGCGCTGCGCACGGCGGACGTCGAGCTCCTCGTACTCCTCGTTCCAGCGACCCGTCACCGAGTACGCCGCCGTGAGCACGACGTCGATGACCTTCTCGGTCACCGGGATGCGACGTGCCAGCGCGGTCGACGCGAAGCCGATGCGCGGGCGGAGCTCGAACAGGTCGGCGCCGCCGAGCTCGGTCCCGAGCACCTCGACGTCGCCCGAGGTCGGGAACGTCTGGGCGCCGGCGACCTGCAGCAGCGTGGTCTTGCCGGCACCGTTCGCGCCGAGCACGACCCAGCGTTCGTCGTCCTGCACCTCCCACGAGATCGCGTCGAGGATGGTGGCCCCGTTGCGGACCACGGAGACGTCTGACAAGCGCACGACCGAGGGCATGCGACCAGCCTACGGGTTCTGGCCGAGCACCTGGTCGTAGACCTGCCGTGTCCTGGTGGCGATCGCGTCCCAGGTGAACTCGGTCTCGACACGGAGCCGTCCGGCGCGTCCCATGAGCTTCGCCAGCCCCTCGTCGGCGAGCACCTCGGTGAGGGTCGCGGCGAGGTCGGCCACGAAGCGGTCGGGGTCGGTCGGGGTGCCGGTGCCGTCCTGCACCTGGTCGATCGGGACGATGCGGCCGGTGAGCCCGTCGGCGACGACCTCGGGGATGCCGCCGGTGCCGGTGCCGACGACCGGGATGCCGCACGCCATCGCCTCGAGGTTCACGATGCCGAGCGGCTCGTAGACCGACGGGCACACGAACACGGTGCCCGAGGACAGCACGTTCACGATCTCCTGGTGCGCGAGCATCCGGTCGATCCAGACGACGCCCTCGCGGTCGGCCCGGAGCCCGTCGACGAGCTCGGTGACCTCGGCCAGGATCTCGGGGGTGTCCGGCGCGCCGGCGCACAGCACGATCTGCACGTCCGACGGCAGCGACGCCACGGCACGGAGCAGGTACGGCAGGCCCTTCTGCCGGGTGATGCGTCCGACGAACACGACGCTCGGGCGCGTCGGGTCGATGCCGAGGGCGCGCACGGCGTCCTCGTCGACGGTCGGCTTCCACGCGTCGATGTCGATGCCGTTGTAGACGACGTGGACCTTCGCCGGGTCGATCGACGGGTACGAGCGCAGGATGTCCGCACGCATGGCCTTCGAGACCGCGATGACGCCGTCGGCGTGTTCGAACGCCTCGCGCTCCATCCAGCTGGACAGGCGGTAGCCGCCGCCGAGCTGCTCGGCCTTCCACGGGCGGAGCGGCTCGAGGCTGTGGGCGGTGACGATGTGGGGGATGCCGTAGGTCAGCTGCGCGATCCGGCCAGCGGAGTTCGCGTACCAGGTGTGCGAGTGCACGAGGTCGGCACCCTCGACGTCGGCCGCGATGGCCACGTCGGTGCCGAGGGCCTGCAGCGCGCCGTTCGCCTGGCCGAGGCCGTCCGGGGTCCGGTAGCCCCACACGTCGGGTTCGTCACGGAAGGCCCCGAAGGCCCGGACACGGACTTCCGTGTCCGTCCCCGACCGCAACGCGGCGGTGAGTTCGGACACGTGGACACCCGCTCCGCCGTAGACCTCCGGCGGATACTCCCTGGTCAGCAGATCGACTCGCACTGGTTCAACGTAACCGGTTCCCAGTGCTGACGCCTACTGTGAGCGGCATGGCACCAAAGAAGGTCTTCGGCATCGTGCTCGCCGGCGGCGAGGGCAAACGACTCATGCCGCTCACGGCCGATCGCGCGAAGCCCGCCGTCCCGTTCGGCGGCAACTTCCGTCTCATCGACTTCGCACTGTCGAACCTGGTCAACTCCGGTCTGCAGAAGATCGTCGTCCTGACCCAGTACAAGTCGCACAGTCTCGACCGGCACGTCGCGGAGACGTGGCGCATGGAGGGGCTGCTCGGCTCCTACGTCGCGTCCGTCCCCGCGCAGCAGCGGCTCGGCAAGCGCTGGTTCGCCGGCTCGGCCGACGCGATCCTGCAGTCGCTCAACCTGCTGCGCGACGAACGCCCCGACATCGTCGTCGTCGTCGGTGCTGACCACGTGTACCGGATGGACTTCCACCAGATGGTCGAGGCGCACATCGCCTCCGGCCGCAGTGCCACGGTGGCGGCGATCCGTCAGCCGATCGGGCTCGCCGACCAGTTCGGCGTGATCCAGGTGGCCGACGACGACCCGACGAAGATCGAGGCGTTCCTCGAGAAGCCGAAGGACGCCGTCGGGCTGGCCGACTCCCCCGGCGAGATCCTGGCCTCGATGGGCAACTACGTGTTCAACGCGGACGCCCTCGTCGACGCGGTCCTGCGCGACGGCCAGCTCGAGACCTCGGCCCACGACATGGGCGGTGACATCGTCCCCGACTTCGTGGACCGCGGCGACGCCGGCGTGTACGACCTGCAGCGCAACGAGGTCCCCGGTTCCACCGACCGCGACAAGTACTACTGGCGCGACGTGGGCACCATCGACTCGTTCTTCGACGCCCACATGGACCTCATCGCGCCGGTGCCGGTCTTCAACCTGTACAACCAGGACTGGCCGATCTTCAACCAGCAGACGAACCTGCCGCCGGCGAAGTTCGTCCGCGACGCGAACGGGAACACCGGGTCCACGGTGGACTCGCTCGTGTCCCTCGGTTGCCTGGTGTCGGGTGCGCAGGTCGAGCGCAGCATGATCGGCCCCTGGTGCTCGATCGACTCCGGCGCGAAGGTCCTCGACTCGATCGTGTTCGAGCGCGCCACCATCGGCGCCGGGGCGGTCGTCAACCGCGCCATCCTCGACAAGGACGTCGTCCTCGCGCCCGGTGCGCAGGTCGGCGTCGACCGAGAGGCCGACGAGGCACGCGGGTTCACCGTCACCGAGTCGGGCATCACCGTGGTCGGCAAGGGCGTCCGCGTCGACGCCTGATCCGTCACCGAGTCGGGGCTCCGCCCATGGGTCGGCAAGGGCGTCCGCGTCGACGCCTGATCCGTCACCGAGTCGGGGCTCCGCCCATGGGTCGGCAAGGGCGTCCGCGTCGACGCCTGATCCGTCACCGAGTCGGGACTCCGCCCATGGGTCGGCAAGGGCGTCCGCGTCGACGCGTAGGGAAGCAGACCCCCGGGGCCCAGCCCCGGACGGACGGCCTGGAGGCACGGCTCGCGTCACGGACGCGGCCGTGCCTCCGTCAGTCGGTACCGTTGGTGCGTGCCCCGCTTCCTCGTCGTCCTCGATGCCGATTCCACCCTCCTCGAGGACGAGGTGATCGAACTGCTCGCCGACAGCGCCGGGACCCGGCCACAGGTGGCGGCGATCACGGAGCGCGCCATGCGCGGGGAACTCGACTTCGCCGAGAGCCTCCGGGAGCGTGTCGCGACCCTGGCGGGCCTCCAGGCAGACGTCTTCGTCCGCGCACAGCAGGCGGTCCGTGTGACGCGGGGCGCCGACCAGCTCGTCCGCGGGGTGCACGCCGCCGGCGGCACCGTCGGCGTGGTGTCCGGCGGCTTCCACGAGGTGCTCGACCCGTTCGCCGAGCAGCTCGGTCTCGACCACTGCCGGGCGAACCGCCTCGAGGTCACCGACGGCGTGCTCACCGGCCGCGTGCTCGGCGACGTGGTCGACGCACACGCCAAGGCCGTCGCGCTCCGCGAGTGGGCGGACGCGGACGGGGTCGACCCGGCACGGACGATCGCGGTCGGCGACGGCGCGAACGACCTCGAGATGATGCGCGTCGCTGCGCTGTCGGTCGCGTTCGACGCGAAGCCGCGCGTGCGGGAGCAGGCGGACGTCGCGGTCGTCGACCGTGACCTGTCCGCTGTGCTCGCGACGCTCGGCCTGCGCGGCTGATCAGTCCGAGGGCTAGTGGCCCATCCCGAGGCCGCCGTCGACGGGGATGATCGCACCGGAGACGTACCCGGCACCGTCGCTCGCCAGGAACAGCGTGGCGTCGGCGACGTCGTCGACCGTGCCGTAGCGGGCGGCCGGGATCGCCTTCTTGAACTCGGCCTGCAGCTCGTCGGAGAGCGCGGCGGTCATGTCCGTCTGGATGAAGCCGGGCGCGACGACGTTGGCGGTGATGCCGCGCGAGCCGAGCTCACGCGTGATCGACCGGGCCATGCCGACCAGGGCGGCCTTCGAGGACGCGTAGTTGACCTGGCCGATCTGGCCGTAGGCGCCCACGACGCTCGACATCAGCACGATGCGGCCGAACTTGGCCTTCATCATGCCCTTCGTGGCGCGCTTGACGACGCGGAAGGTGCCCGTGAGGTTCGTGTCGACCACGCTGGTGAAGTCGTCCTCGGACATGCGGAGGAGCAGCTGGTCGTTCGTGATGCCGGCGTTCGCGACGAGGACCTCGATCGGACCGAGCTCGGCCTCGACCTGCGTGAACGCGGCGTCGACGGAGGCCGTGTCGGTGATGTCGGCCTGCACCGTCAGCGCACCCTCGGGACCACCCTGACCGCTGCGCGACGTCACGGCGACCCGGTGGCCGGCGGCGACGAACCGCTCGGCCAGCGCGTGGCCGATGCCGCGGTTGCCGCCGGTGATGAGGACGGTACGGGGGGTGCTCATGGTCGCTCCGTTCGGTGGGGTCTGCTCGGCACGCGGTGCCGGGGACCCGGCGGACACGCCCGGACGAGCGTACCGGAGCGGACCACCCGCCGGTTCGCGCGCGGCGCACCCACGATCGGTCCGGCGGGATTAGGCTTGACCACGGGTAGACGGAGACCATCTGTATGAAGAGCACGCACACGAGCATCACGTCGCTGCCGGACACACCGGAGCAGGACCGGGCGCACCGCCTGTCCCGCTACGTCTGGCAGATGGCCATCCGAGTGGTCCTCTTCATCTCCGCGGTGCTCGTGTACTCGATCTGGCACTCGTGGCTGGCGGTCATCCCGATCGTCCTGGCCGCGGTGATCCCCTGGGTCGCCGTCGTCATCGCGAACGCCGGCAGCCGGACCGAGAGCGACATGATCTCCCCCGCCGGGTCCATCGAGCTCTACGACGCCGTCGACCCGCGTCTCCGCGAACAGCAGGAGGACGCCCGGGCCCAGGCCTACCGCGACGAGCAGGACCGCCTCCGCCAGCAGGCGCAGCACGCGCAGGACGAGTGGCAGCGCAACGGCGACCGATCGAAGATGTGGGGACCCCGCTGATGGGTGCGACGTTCGACCTGCAGACCGAACCCGGTTCCACCCCGGTCTGCTCCCGCGCCGGCTGCGTGTCGACTGCCGGGTGGCGTGTGAACTGGCGCAACCCCCGGATCCACGCGATCGACCGCGTGAAGATCTGGGCCGCGTGCGACGAGCACCGCGACTTCCTCGCCGACTACCTGCGCTCCCGCTCGTTCCCGGTGCGCGTCACCGGCATGCACGAGGACGTCGACCACCTCGACGACGAGCGCGAGTCGACCGCGGCGCCGAAGAACGACGTCGGGGTGCGCTCCACCGGCACCTCGCGATGACCGACGGCTTCGACCCGCAGTCCCGGTACGGCCGCAAGCACGCCGCCAAGCTGCAGCGCGCGTCCGCCGAGTCGGGTGCCGCGGCGCAGCAGCACGACCCCCGCGAACCGTTCGTCGGCTGGCGCTTCGTCCGGAGCCGCCGCTGGCTCGGCTACTTCGCGATCGCCGTCGCCTTCGCCGTCGTCTGCGCGCTGTTCGGCATGTGGCAGTGGGACCGCCGCAACGAGGCCGTCCGGCAGAACGAGCAGGTCGCGCAGAACTACGACCACACCCCCGTCCCCCTCGACCGGGCGCTGCCGAAGGCCTCGAGCTGGCAGGACGAGCAGGAGTGGCTCCGGGTCTCCGTGACCGGCCGCTACGACGTCGACGCGCAGCTGCTCGTGCGCAACCGCGTACACAACGGGCAGCCCGGGTTCGAGGTCTTGACACCCCTGGTCACGTCCGAGGGCCGCGCCTTCATCGTCGACCGCGGGTGGGTGCCGACCGGCAACGCCCAGGACGCGCCCGACCACGTGCCCGCTCCCCCGTCCGGCGAGGTCACCGCGATCGTCCGCCTGCAGCAGAGCGAACCGCGCATCCCCGGCCGCTCCGACCCGAAGGACACCGACCAGGTGCAGTCGGTCACGCTGGCCGACGTGGCGAACAAGGTCGACGACCCGATCTGGACCGGTGCGTACGGGCAACTCGCATCCGAGTCCCCCGCCCCGACCGAGGCCCGCCCGCTCGGCTGGGAGCGTCCGACCGCCGACACCGGGCTGCACCTGAGCTACTTCATCCAGTGGTTCCTGTTCGCCGCCGGCGGCTTCGGTTTCCTGGCGTACGTGATGGTGCAGGAGTACCGGAACCTCAACCAGGACGACCCCGAGGAGCGCGAGCGCGCCCTCGAGCGCGAACGCCGCAAGAACGCGAAGCCGAAGACCGACGCCGAGATCGAAGACGAGCTCATCGCGTCACGTCGCTGACGCGCTGGTGCTGTTCCGCAAGACGCCGTCGTCATCGCAACACGCCGCCGAACACGGCGGCGTCGCGCCGCTTTCGGGGCGTCTCGCCGACGCGACGGGGTCTGACGTGTCCGCGAACGCGACCCCACAGCGGACGGGAAGCCCGTGGCGGCGTCGCCACGGGCCTCCCGTCCGCCTGTCCCCACGGCGAGTGCGCAAGACACCGTCTCGCAGGCAGCTACGCGAGCTCGATGAGCTCCGCGTAGTCCTTGTTCCAGTGGTCCTCGGTGCCGTCCGGCAGCAGCAGCACACGCTCGGGGTTGAGCGCCTCGACCGCGCCGGCGTCGTGGGACACCAGGACGACCGCGCCCTCGAAGCCGGCGAGGGCATTGAGGATCTCCTCGCGCGACGCCGGGTCCAGGTTGTTCGTCGGCTCGTCGAGCAGCAGGACGTTCGCGCCGGAGACCACGATCATCGCGAGCGACAGACGCGTCTTCTCACCACCGGACAGGACTCCGGCCTTCTTGTAGCCGTCGTCGCCGGTGAACAGGAACGACCCGAGCACCCGACGGGCCTCGGTCTCGTTGAGGTCGGTCGACGCCGACACCATGTTCTCGATCACGGTGCGGTTGATGTCGATGTTCTCGTGCTCCTGCGCGTAGTAACCGATGCGCAGACCGTGGCCGGGCTGGATCTCACCCGTGTCCGGCTGGTCCGCACCCGCCAGGATGCGCAGCAGCGTCGTCTTGCCCGCACCGTTGAAACCGAGGATGACCACGCGCGAACCGCGGTCGATCGCCAGGTCGACACCCGCGAAGATCTCGAGCGACCCGTAGGACTTCGACAGCCCCTCGGCCATCAGCGGGGTGCGGCCGCAGGGCGCCGGGGTGGGGAAGCGGATCTTCGCGACCCGGTCGGCGACGCGCTCGTCCTCCAAACCGGCGAGCAGCTTGTCGGCACGCGCGACCATCTGGTGGGCTGCCGCGGCCTTCGACGCCTTGGCGCCGAACCGGGCGGCCTGGTCCTTGAGCGTGGCGGCCTTCTTCTCGGCGCCCGCGCGCTCCTTGCGGCGGCGCTCCTCGTCGGCGACGCGCTGCCGCTGGTACAGCTTCCAGCCCATGTTGTAGATGTCGATGGTCTGGCGGTTGGCGTCCAGGTAGAAGACGCGGTTCACGACCTCGTCGACGAGCTCGACGTCGTGGGAGATGATGATGACGCCACCGGGGTAGGTCTTCAGGTGCTCGCGGAGCCACACGACGGAGTCGGCGTCGAGGTGGTTGGTCGGCTCGTCGAGGATCATCGTCTCGGCGTCCGAGAACAGGATCCGGGCGAGCTCGATGCGCCGCCGCTGACCACCCGAGAGCGTCTTGAGCTGCTGGTCGAGGATGCGGTCCGGCAGCTTCAGGTTCGACGCGATCGAGGCAGCCTCGGCCTCGGCCGCGTAGCCACCGAGCGCGTTGAACTGGTCGTCGAGGCGGCTGTAGCGCCGCATCGCCTTCTCGGCCACGGCCGCGTCGTCGCTCGCCATGTCGAGGGTCGCGAGGCGGATGCCCTCCACGAGCTCGCCGAGCCCGCGGGCGTCGAGGATGCGCTTCCGCGCGGTCTCCTCCGGGTCGCCGGAGCGGGGGTCCTGCGGCAGGTAGCCGATCTCCCCACCGCGCTCGATCTTGCCGCCGGTGGGCTGCGTCTCGCCCGCGAGGGCCTTGGTCATCGTCGTCTTCCCCGCGCCGTTGCGGCCGACGAGTCCGATCTTGTCGCCCTTCTCGACACGGAAGGACACGTCTTCCATGAGGAGACGAGCTCCGACGCGGATCTCGAGTTCGTGCACGGCAAGCACAGTGGACGTCCAATCAGTTGGTGGGTTTGCACAACGGTGTGTGCGTGAGGTGCACCGCTACGCTGACGGGACCGATGGTTCCGAACGGAACCAGCAGTCCATTCTAGGAGAATCCATGACGAACGCCACCGGGTTCGCTCCCCGCGCAGTCCTCGCCGACCGTCTGCGCACGCACGGGCTGGCCACCGACGCCGCCCTCGTCGCCGGCGGAGCCCTGTTCACCGCCGCGATGGCGCAGCTCGAGGTCCCGATGTGGCCGGTCCCGATCACCGGGCAGACGCTCGCCGTCGTGCTCGTCGGCGCGACCCTCGGCGCACGTCGCGGCATGCTCTCGCTGCTCGTCTACGCCGTCGCCGGACTCGCGGGTGCACCGTTCTTCGCCGACATGCAGGGCGGCCTGCAGGCCCTGGCCCTGCCGAGCTTCGGGTACGTCATCGGCTTCATCCCGGCCGCCGGGCTCGTCGGCTGGCTCGCGCGCCGCAACTGGGACCGCAACGTCGGTCGCGCGGCGGTCGCGATGCTGCTCGCGAGTGCCATCCCGTTCGTGACCGGCCTGCCGTACCTGGCCGTGGCGCTCGGCCAGCTCGGTGCCCCGAACGACGTCCAGTCGGTGCTCGCCGCCGGCCTGTACCCGTTCATCGTCGGTGGCGTCGCCAAGGCGTTCATCGCCGCCGGCATCCTGCCGCTCGCGTGGAAGGCCGTCGGCCGCCGCTGACGTCTCGCACGAGAACGGCCCCGCACCGATCGGTGCGGGGCCGTTCTGCGTTCGGTGCGGGGATGAACTGTCGGTGCGGGGACGTGCCGGGGCGTCGGTCGGTGCGGGGCCATGCAGGCGCGTCGGTGCGGGGACGTTCTGCGTCCGCTGCGGGGACGTGCCGGGGCGTCGGTCGGTCACGACTCCCCGCCGGCCTGACACCGAGTGGTCGCTTTCCGTCGTCTGGAGCACCGTCAGCCGACAGCACGTGACCACGCGGCGAACGTGAGCGGGCGGTCACGACCGATCGGCGGCGCGCCCCGCGCGTGGCATGCGCACAGACAGACGGGAGGCGGGGTGCCAGCTGGCACCGCGCCTCCCGTCCGTGGTGGGTCGCGACTAGATCGCGAACCCGAGGGCGCGCATCATCTCGCGTCCGTCGTCGGTGATCCGTTCCGGACCCCACGGCGGCATCCAGACCCAGTTGATCCGGAAGGCGTCCACGATGCCGTCGAGGGCGTTCGCGGTGTCACCCTCGATGACGTCGGTCAGGGGGCAGCCCGCGCTGGTGAGCGTCATGCTGATGACGAGCGCGTTGGCGTCGTCGTCCCAGGCGAGGTCGTAGATCAGGCCGAGGTCGACGATGTTCACGCCGAGCTCCGGGTCCTGGACCTCCTTCAGGCCCTCGACGACCTCGTCGAACTTGTCGGGAGCGAGTGCGGCGATCATCAGGCCTGCGCCTCGGCGGCAGCGGCCTGCACGTAGCGGTCGTAGCCCTCGTTCTCGAGGCGGTCGGCGAGCTCGGGGCCGCCCTGCTCCGCGACCTTGCCGGCGACGAACACGTGCACGAAGTCCGGCTTGATGTAGCGGAGGATGCGCGTGTAGTGCGTGATGAGCAGCACACCGAGGCCGGTCGCGGCCTTGGCGCGGTTGACGCCCTCGGAGACGATCTTCAGCGCGTCGACGTCGAGGCCGGAGTCGGTCTCGTCGAGGACGGCGAACTTCGGCTTGAGGAGCTCGAGCTGCATGATCTCGTGGCGCTTCTTCTCGCCGCCGGAGAAGCCCTCGTTGACGTTGCGCTCGGCGAACGACGAGTCCATCTTCAGGTCGGCCATCGACTGGCGGAGTTCCCTGATCCAGCCACGGAGCGCCGGAGCCTCACCGTCGATCGCCGTCTTGGCGGTGCGGAGGAAGTTCGACACCGTCACGCCGGGGATCTCGACCGGGTACTGCATCGCCAGGAACATGCCGGCACGGGCGCGCTCGTCGACGCTCATCGCGAGGACGTCCTCGCCGTCGAGGGTGATCGTGCCACCGACGACGTTGTACCGGGGGTGCCCGGCGATCGTGTACGCCAGGGTGGACTTGCCGGAGCCGTTCGGCCCCATGATCGCGTGGATCTCGCCCTCGTTGATGGTGAGGTCGACACCCTTCAGGATCTCCTTGGTGCCCTGATCGGTGTCGATCGAGACCTTGAGGTCACGGATTTCCAGAGTGGACATTGCGTTCCTTCGGTTGCAGCTGTGGTGCGGCGTCAGCCGCGGGAAGTGTTGGTGTGCTCAGTCGACCGGGACGACGTCCTGCACGTCGACGTAGACGTCGCCGTCGCGGACCTCGACCCGGAAGACCGGGACGGGCTCGTAGGCCGGGAAGTTCTGCGGCTTGCCGCTGGTCAGCGAGAAGCGGGACCCGTGGGCCCAGCACTCCAGCGAGTCACCCTCGACGAAGCCCTCGGCCAGCGAGATGTCGCCGTGCGTGCAGGTGTCGCCGATGGCGTGGACCGTGCCGGACGAGTCCTTCACGATCGCGACCGCCGTGCCGCCGACGACCACCCGCATCGGGCTGTCCACCGCGATGTCGGCTTCGGCGCAGACCTTCTCGGCCATCAGGCGCTGGCCTCCGCGCCGTCGGACTGCGCGGCGCCCGCTTCGGCCGGTGCGGCGATGACCGAGCGGCCCTCGGCCAGCTCCTGCTCGACCGCGGCGATGAGGCGCTCCTCGAGCTCGGGAGCACCGATCTTCTGGATGACCTCGACCAGGAAGCCGAGCACGACGAGGCGCCGGGCTTCTACTTCCGGGACGCCGCGGGACTGCAGGTAGAACAGCTGCTCGTCGTCGAAGCGACCGGTCGCACTCGCGTGTCCGGCGCCCTCGATGTTGCCCGTCTCGATCTCGAGGTTCGGGATGCTGTCGGCGCGGGTGCCGTCCGTCAGCACGAGGTTGCGGTTCTGCTCGTACGAGTCGGTGCCGTCGCCGGCGCGGCCGATCAGGACGTCACCGATCCAGACGGTGTGCGCGCCCTGGCCCTGCAGCGCGCCCTTGTAGTTGACCCGACCGCGCGTGTTGGGCGCGTCGTGGTTCACGTAGACCTGCTGCTCGATGTACTGGCCGGCGTCGGCGAAGTACACGCCGTACATCTCGGTGTCGGCGCCCTGCGCACCGAGGTGCGTCGAGGGGTTGACCCGGATGACGTCGCCGCCGAGCGAGACCACGACGTGCTTGAGGAACGCGTCACGACCGACCTCGGCGAAGTGCGTCGCGACGTGCACGGCGTCGTCGTCCCAGTCCTGCAGGCTGACGACGGTCAGTCGCGAGTTCTGCTGCGCGACGATCTCGACGTTCTCGCTGAGCAGGGCGCCGCCGCGGTTGTCGAGCACGACGATGCCCTGCGCGTTCGGCTCGGCCGTGATGACCGTGTGCGCGGCGCGGGGCTGCGACCCGAAGTCGGAGCGGGTCACGGTGATGAACTCGTGTGCCTCGGTGGCCTTGATCGTGATCGCCAGCACGGCGTCGCGCGCGGTCCAGGCCGCAGCCGAGGCGCGATCTTCGGGCAGCCCGGCGGAGCCGACGCGGGGGTCGTCGCTGCGACCCCACTCGACGTCGGCACCCTCGGACTGGCGGGCGAGGTACGGGTAGGCGGATCCGTCGAGTCCGCCGTCCAGAAGCGGCTGGAGCTTGGCGAGCGGCGCGAACTTCCAGTTGACCTCTCGGCCGGTGACCTTCGGGAACGCCTCGACGTCGCCGGACTGGAACCGCTCGGAGCGGGTCTGGACCGGCACCTTCTTGTCGGGGGCGTCCCAGCCGCCGTCGGAGTGGGCTCCGGCGCCGTGCTGGGCGCCGCCCTGCGCTGCGGCAGCGGGCTCGATCGGCTGGTCGATGTGGGGAGGGGTGGTGCTGGACATCTAGCCGACGGATCCTTCCATGCTCATCTCGATGAGCTTGTTGAGTTCGAGTGCGTACTCCATCGGGAGTTCGCGGGCGATCGGCTCGATGAAGCCACGGACGATCATCGCCATCGCCTCGTCCTCGGCCATGCCGCGGGACATGAGGTAGAAGAGCTGCTCCTCGCTGACACGCGAGACCGTGGCCTCGTGCCCCAGCTGCACGTCGTCGACACGGATGTCGATCGCCGGGTAGGTGTCGCTCCGGCTGATCGTGTCGACCAGCAGGGCGTCGCAGCGCACGGTGTTGGCGGCGTGGTGCGCGGCCGGGTCGACCCGGACCTCACCGCGGTAGCCCGCACGACCGCCACCACGGGCGATCGACTTCGAGACGATCGACGACGTCGTGTACGGCGCCATGTGGATCATCTTCGCGCCGGCGTCCTGGTGCTGACCGGGGCCCGCGAAGGCGACGGAGAGCGTCTCGCCCTTGGCGTGCTCGCCGGCGAGGTAGATCGACGGGTACTTCATCGTGACCTTGGACCCGATGTTGCCGTCGATCCACTCCATCGTCGCGCCCTCGTGTGCGATCGCACGCTTGGTGACGAGGTTGTAGACGTTGTTCGACCAGTTCTGGATCGTCGTGTACCGAACGCGGGCGTTCTTCTTCACGATGATCTCGACGACGGCCGAGTGCAGCGAGTCGGACTTGTAGATCGGGGCGGTGCAGCCCTCGATGTAGTGGACGTACGAGTCCTCGTCCGCGATGATCAGCGTCCGCTCGAACTGGCCCATGTTCTCGGTGTTGATCCGGAAGTAGGCCTGCAGCGGGATCTCGACGTGGACGCCCTTGGGGACGTAGACGAACGAGCCACCGGACCAGACGGCTGTGTTCAGCGCGGCGAACTTGTTGTCGCCGGCCGGGATCACGGTGCCGAAGTACTCCTCGAACAGCTCCGGGTGCTCACGGAGCGCCGTGTCGGTGTCCATGAAGATGACGCCCTGCTGCTCCAGGTCCTCGCGGATCTGGTGGTAGACGACCTCGGACTCGTACTGCGCGGCGACACCGGCGACGAGGCGCTGGCGCTCGGCCTCGGGGATGCCGAGCTTCTCGTAGGTCGCACGGATGTCCTCGGGGAGGTCTTCCCACGACTGCGCCTGCTTCTCGGTGGAGCGCACGAAGTACTTGATGTTGTCGAAGTCGATGCCCGTCAGGTCGGCACCCCACGTCGGCATCGGCTTGCGGCCGAAGAGCGACAGCCCCTTGAGGCGGTTCTTCAGCATCCACTCGGGCTCGTTCTTGAGGTTCGAGATGTCGGTGACGACCTCTTCCGAGATCCCACGACGGGCGGAGGACCCTGCCGAGTCGGAGTCGGACCAGCCGAACTCGTATTGGCCGAGCCCTTCGAGCTCGGGACGGTCGATGAGCACGTCGGACATGGTCTCCTCGTTTCCTTCTCGCGGGACAGCGTTACAGGTGTGAACCCGTGGCGTCTGGACGCCATTCCACCGCGGACCGCTGACATGCGGACCCGGTGCTGCTCCCTCGCAACGACAATGGTTCCACGCAGTCCGTGGAGTGATCGGCGATCTCGGCCCATTCGGAGCCGGCGCCTGCCTAGACTTGACTGCTGCTGAACCCTCGAATCCTACAGGTTCACCGCACGGAACAACAGGAAGGCACCACCCTCGTGACACGCGTCGGATCCCCCGTCGAGCAGGATCTCCGGACCGGACGGTGGTGGTCGCTCCCCCGCGTGGTCGACCGTCGCGTGGTCGCCCTGGCCTGGGCGTCCTTCGTGGTCGAGGTCGTGCTGATCGGCACCGGAGGCCTGGTTCGCCTGACCGCCTCGGGCCTCGGATGCCCCACCTGGCCCAAGTGCACGGCGGATTCGCTCGTCTCCACGCCGGAGATGGGCATCCACGGCATCATCGAGTTCGGCAACCGTCTGCTCACCTTCGTGCTCGTGATCGTGGCCGTCGCGATGTTCCTCGCGGTCGTCCGGATGCTCCGCACGCGCCCCGAACTCTTCTGGCTGGCGTTCGCTCAGGGCGTCGCGATCCCCGTGCAGGCCGTCATCGGCGGCATGAGCGTCTGGACGAACCTGAACCCCTTCGTGGTCGGGCTGCACTTCGTCGTCTCCGCCGCCCTCACCTCGGTGACCGCTGCGCTGGTCTACCGCACCACGCACGGTCCGCGCACCGCCCAGCGGCTCGTCCCCGGCTGGTACACGGGTGTCGTCCGCGGCACCGTCGCCGCCGTCGTCGTGACCGTCCTCGTGGGCATCCTGACCACCGGCAGCGGCCCGCACGCCGGAGCCGACGCCGCCGTCGACGGTGGCCGCCTGCACCGCACCGGGTTCGACCCGGCGGTCATGGAGCACGTGCACGCCTGGCCCGCGTACGCCCTCTTCGCCCTGACCCTGGTGCTCGTCATCGGAGCCGTCCGCCTGGGCCGACCGAGCAAGTGGCCGCTGCTGCTGCTCGTCGTCGAGTTCCTGCAGATCGCCGTCGGCCTCACGCAGGCACGCACGGGTCTGCCCGTCGGGCTCGTCGGCACGCACATGGTGCTCGCCGGGCTGCTCGTCGGTGCGGTGACCGCCGTGGTGCTGTCGACGCGGGCCTCGGCCGGCCGAGACGCCGTCCGGGAACCCATCGACGCCTGACGCCCGGGCGCGTCGCGCGCTCGACACCCGTTCTCCGACACCCCACGAGTCATTCGACTCGTGGGGTGTCGCGTTCGTGGTGGGCCTGGACGGGAGGGCGCTGCGGTCCGCGCCACGCGTCCGCCCCGCGGCCGACGCCGGCGAGACCGGACAGGAGGCCCGTGGCGGGCACGCACCGTGCCTCCAGTCCGCCCCGTGCCCGACGCAGGACGCCGGTGTCCTGCTGATACGCCGCCGAACGCGCGAGACGCCCCCGGATTCGGCGGCGTCTCGGCGGGTGGGGGGCGTCGTGCCCACACGACGGCGTCAACAGGACACGACGGCGTCGTGCGGACCGAGCGCGCGCGGGCGGCGCCCGCTCGACCGCCTAGAAGGTGAAGACCTGCGGCAGCAGCGGGTCGATGCCCACGGCGATGAAGAGCAGCGTCAGGTACGTGATCGAGCTGTGGAAGACCCGCATCGGCTGCACGTGCTCGACGTGCTGGATGGCCCGCGAGTACAGGCGGTGCGACTCGAGGACGAACCAGATGCCGCCGGCCAGCGCGACGACCGTGTAGAGCGGCCCCATGTGCCCGACCGGGATGAGCAGGAGCGAGCAGACGAGCGTCGCCCAGGCGTACAGCACGACCTGCAGGCCGACGACGGTGCGGCCGCGGACCACGGCGAGCATCGGGACGTCCGCCGCGTCGTAGTCGTCGCGGTACTTCATCGACAGCGGCCAGTAGTGCGGCGGCGTCCACAGGAAGATCACCATGAACAGGATGACCGGGGTCCAGGTCAGCGACCCGGTGACTCCCGCCCAGCCGATGAGCACGGGCATGCAGCCGGCCGAGCCGCCCCAGACGATGTTCTGCGGGGTGCGGCGCTTGAGCCACAGCGTGTAGACGAACACGTAGATGAGGATCGCGATGACGCTCAGCGCAGCGGCCAGCCAGTTCACCAGGAACCCGAGCACCGCGGTCGACAGGATGCCGAGCACCCACGAGAACACGAGGGCCTCGCGGTCCGACAGTTCACCGGTGACGAGCGGGCGGGTGCTGGTCCGCTTCATCAGCCGGTCGATGTCGCGGTCGATGTAGCAGTTGAAGGCCGACGCCGAACCGGCCGACATCGCTCCGCCGAGCATCGTCCAGAAGACGAGCCACAGGTCGGGGACGCCGCGTTCGGCGAGGAACATCGTCGGCGCCGTGGTGACGAGCAGCAGCTCCATCACGCGCGGCTTCGTCAACGAGACGTACGCACGGACCTTGCGGGACAGCGGCGATCGGGGTCGATCGGTGTCGGGCCGGGTCACGGTGGCAGTCGGCAAGAGAACCTCAGTCTGTTCGCATCAGCTCGCACACTCGGTGGACGACTGCGACGGCGTCCGGGCATGCGCTGACCCGGAATGTCCACGGGTCCCGACCAGTTTACGGGATGGAAGCGCCGCGACGGTGCCCCGCTCCGACATCCCGGCGTGATCCGGACGCGCTCGACACGCCCGGATCGACCGTCGGCGGCCACCCCGGTGTGAACATCGGGGGTCACCTGAACCCCTTCTGAGTACCGGGTCACTATGCTGGACACGCCCTCCCGCAGTGCGCGCCCCGATGACGTCGGCCGCGATGAGCCGGTCGGCCGCCGCTAGACGGCGACACGACTCGGCCCCGGGATGGCCACATGTCCGTGCGATGGCACGAGCCCTCGCACATGTCGCATCAAGAAGGGTCAACATCCAAGTGGCTGAATTCACCTGGGACGCCATCGACCGGAAGGCCGTCGACACGGCCCGCGTTCTCGCCGCCGACTCGGTCGAGGCCGCCGGCAACGGTCACCCCGGCACCGCGATGAGCCTCGCTCCGCTCGCCCACCTGCTCTTCCAGAAGGTGATGCGTCGCGACCCGAGCGACTCCACCTGGATCGGCCGCGACCGCTTCATCCTCTCCGCCGGTCACGCCTCGATCCTCCAGTACGTGCAGTTCTACCTGCACGGCTACGGGCTCGAGATCGACGACCTGCAGCACCTGCGCAAGTGGGGCTCGAAGACCCCGGGTCACCCGGAGTACGGCCACACCGACGGTGTCGAGATCACCACGGGCCCGCTCGGCCAGGGCCTCGCGTCCTCGGTCGGCTTCGCCTACGCCCAGCGGTTCGAGCGCGGCCTGTTCGACCCGGAGACCCCGGCCGGCCAGTCGCCGTTCGACCACTACACCTACGTGATCGCCGGCGACGGTGACATGCAGGAGGGCGTGACGAACGAGTCCGGCTCGCTCGCCGGTCGTCAGCAGCTCGGCAACCTCATCGCGTTCTACGACTCGAACCAGATCTCGATCGAGGACAACACCGACATCGCGTTCTCCGAGAGCGTCGCCGACCGCTACGAGGCGCTCGGCTGGCACGTCCAGATCGTCGACTGGAAGAAGACCGGCGAGTACTCCGAGGACGTCGAGGAGCTCCACGCCGCGATCGAGGCCGCCAAGCAGGTCACCGACAAGCCGTCGCTCATCGTCCTCAAGACGATCATCGGCTGGCCGTCGCCGACCAAGCAGAACTCGGGCAAGATCCACGGTTCGGCGCTCGGCGCCGACGAGATCAAGGGCCTCAAGGAGATCCTCGGCTTCGACACCGACAAGACCTTCGAGGTCGCTCCCGAGGTCCTCGAGTACACCCGCGGTGCCGTCGCCAAGGGCCAGGCCGAGCACGCCGAGTGGCAGAAGTCCTTCGACGCGTGGGCCGCGGCCAACGCCGACAAGAAGGCGCTGTTCGACCGTGTCCAGTCGAAGGAGCTCCCGGAGGGCCTCGAAGCAGCGCTCCCGGTCTTCCCGACCGACAAGGCCGTCTCGACCCGTGCCGCCTCCGGCAAGGTCATCAACGCCATCGCGCCGCTGATGCCCGAGTTCTGGGGCGGTTCCGCCGACCTCGCCGAGTCGAACCTCACCACGATTGAGGGCGCCAAGTCCTTCGGTCCGGCCGAGGCCTCGACGTCGACGTGGAGCACCGACCCGTACGGCCGCGTGCTGCACTTCGGCATCCGCGAGCACGCCATGGGCTCGATCCTGAACGGCATCGTCCTGCACGGGAACACCCGCCCCTTCGGTGGCACGTTCCTCATCTTCAGCGACTACATGCGTCCGGCGGTCCGTCTCGCCGCGCTCATGCAGGCGCCGGCGATCTACGTCTGGACCCACGACTCCATCGCCCTCGGCGAGGACGGCCCGACGCACCAGCCGATCGAGCAGGTCTCCTCGCTCCGTGCGATCCCCGGTCTCGACGTCGTCCGCCCGGCCGACGCCAACGAGGTCGCGTACGCGTGGCTCGAGATGCTCAAGCACACCGACCGCCCGGCCGGCATCGCGCTGAGCCGTCAGAACCTCCCCGTGTTCGAGCGTGGCGAGGGTGACGCCTCCGGTGAGGTCTTCGCCTCGGCGAAGAACGTCGCCAAGGGTGCGTACATCCTGGCCGAGGCGCCCAACGGCACTCCGGACGTCATCCTCATCGCGACCGGTTCCGAGGTCCAGATCGCGGTCGAGGCACGCGAGCAGCTCAAGGCCGAGGGCATCAACGCCCGCGTCGTGAGCGCCCCGTCGATCGAGTGGTTCCGCGCCCAGTCCGAGAACTACCAGGACCAGGTGCTCCCGAAGGACGTCACCGCTCGCGTGTCGGTCGAGGCCGGCATCGCCATGAGCTGGCGCGACATCGTCGGCGACAAGGGCCGCAGCGTCTCGATCGAGCACTTCGGTGCCTCGGCCGACTACCAGACGCTCTTCAAGGAGTTCGGCTTCACGACGGAGCACGTCGTGGCCGCCGCGAAGGAATCGATCGCAGCTTCCTGACCTGCAAGGGCCGGGTCCGGTTTCCGGATCCGGCCCTTCTTCCGGGAGGCCCGGCTCGGTTCCGCCACGGGCCTCCCGTCCCCGAAACCCCGACTCACGGTCCTCACGGACCCGTCGATGAAAGAAGAAGAGAAACACATGGCTGAGAACACCCCCACCGCCGCCCTCTCCGCGGTCGGCGTGAGCATCTGGCTCGACGACCTCTCCCGCGAGCTCCTCGAGACCGGCAAGCTCACCGAGCTCATCGAGCAGAAGAACGTCGTCGGTGTGACGACCAACCCGACGATCTTCGCGTCGGCCCTCGCCAAGGGCGAGCGCTACGACTCGCAGGTCAAGGAGCTCGCCGCTGCGGGCACCGACGTCACCGACGCGATCTTCGAGATCACCACGCAGGACGTCGCGAACGCCTCCGACGTCTTCAAGCCGATCTACGACGAGACCAAGGGCTTCGACGGCCGCGTCTCGATCGAGGTCGAGCCGGGCCTCGCGCACGACACCGCCAAGACCATCGAGCAGGCCAAGTTCCTGTTCGAGAAGGTCGGCAAGGAGAACGTCCTCATCAAGATCCCGGCGACGCTCGAGGGTCTCGAGGCGATCACCGAGGTCATCGGCGCCGGCATCTCCGTCAACGTCACCCTGATCTTCTCGCTCGAGCGCTACCGCGCCGTCATCGACGCCTACCTCGGTGGGCTCGAGAAGGCCAAGGCCGCCGGCCACGACCTCTCCAAGATCCACTCGGTCGCGTCCTTCTTCGTGTCGCGCGTCGACTCCGAGATCGACAAGCGCCTGGACGCCGTCGGCACCGACGAGGCCAAGGCCCTCAAGTCGAAGGCCGGCATCGCCAACGCGCAGCTCGCGTACCAGGTCTGGACCGAGGCGTTCGCCTCCGAGCGTGCCCTCGGCCTGCTCGAGTCCGGTGCCAACACGCAGCGTCCGCTCTGGGCCTCGACCGGTGTCAAGGACCCGTCGCTCCCCGACACGCTCTACGTGACCGAGCTCGCCGCCCCGAACACCGTCAACACGATGCCGGGCAAGACGCTCGACGCCACGTTCGACCACGGTGAGATCCACGGCGACGCCATCGCCGGCACGTTCGACCAGGCGCAGCAGGTCCTCGACCAGCTCGCCGCACAGGGCGTCGACTACGACGAGGTCGTCGCACTGCTCGAGAAGGAGGGCGTGGACAAGTTCATCGTCTCCTGGGGCGAGCTCGTCGACACCGTCAAGGCAGCGCTCGAGGGCGCCAAGTAGTGACGGTTTCCATCGCAGCCAGCGGCGACGCCGCGCGGGCCATCGAACAGGTGGTCCCGCGGCTCGTCGCTGACCTGGTGGCCTCGGGCATCACCGCCCAGGACGCCGATCTGTGGGGAACCGTCGCCGAGGCCGAGGCGTCGAAGCGCCTCGGCTGGGTGGAGGCCGTCTCGGTCTCCCGCCCGCTCGTCGCCGAGGTCACCGCGCTGCGCGAGTCGCTCCGTGCCGAAGGGGTCGACCACGTCGTCCTCGCCGGCATGGGCGGCTCGTCCCTCGCACCCGAGGTCATCACGCGCACCGCCGGCGTGCCCCTCACGGTCCTCGACTCGACCGACCCCGCACAGGTCCGCGCGGCCGTGACGACCGACCTCGAGCGCACGGTGCTCGTGGTCTCGTCGAAGTCCGGCTCGACCCTCGAGACCGATTCGCAGCGTCGTGTGTACGAGCAGGCCTTCCGCGACGCCGGCATCGACCCCGCCCGCCGCATCGTCGTCGTCACCGACCCGGGCTCCGCGCTCGAGGCCGCTGCGATCGACGCCGGGTACCGCGTCTTCACCGCCGACCCCACGGTCGGCGGACGCTACTCCGCGCTCACCGCCTTCGGCCTCGTGCCGTCCGGGCTCGCGGGAGCGGACATCGCCGAGCTCCTCGACGAGGCCGACGCGATCTCCGCGCTGCTCTCGGTCGACCTGGACGAGAACCCCGGGCTCGTGCTCGGTGCGGTCCTCGCCGGCACCGAGCCGCTGCGCGACAAGATCGCCATCGTCCCCGACGGCACGCACATCGTCGGTTTCGGCGACTGGGTCGAACAGCTGATCGCGGAGTCGACCGGCAAGGACGGCCGTGGCCTGCTGCCCGTCGTGCTGCACACGGACTCCCCCGAGGTCACCGCCGGCCTGCCCGACGTCCAGGTCATCCGCCTGGTCGGTTCGCGCGAGGACGAGCGTCACGTGGCCGAGGGCGAGGTCGAGATCACCGGCACGCTCGGTGGCCAGATCCTCGTCTGGGAGTACGCCGTCGCGGTCGCCGGTCGCCTGCTCGGCATCAACCCGTTCGACCAGCCCGACGTCGAGGCCGCCAAGGTCGCGACCCGCGCGCTGCTCGACGACCGCCCCGTTCCGGCCGAGCCGGCGTTCTCCGAGGAAGGCATCGCCGTCCGCGCGACGCCCGGACTCGTGGTCGGTGCGACGCTCTCGGAAGCCGTGTCGGGCCTCCTGTCCGCACTCGACCCGACCGGCTACGTGTCGGTGCAGGCGTACGTCGACCGCACCACGAACAGCGGCCTCGAGTCGCTGCGCGACGCCATCGCGGCGCGCACGGAGCGCCCTGTCACCTTCGGGTACGGTCCGCGGTTCCTGCACTCGACCGGCCAGTACCACAAGGGCGGCCCCGCCACGGGAGTGTTCCTGCAGATCGTGGCCGACGAAACAGACGACCTGGCGATCCCGGGTCGGCCGTTCACGTTCGGGCAGCTCCTCCGGGCCCAGGCTGCCGGCGACGCGAGTGTCCTCGCCGAGCACGGCCGGCCGGTCCTCACCCTCACCACGTCGGACGTCCACGCCGCCACCGCGGCGATCGCGTCCGCCGTCTCCCACTGACTCGTAAGGAGTTCACCGACTCATGTCACCGGTGGCAATCACCCCGGAGCACAACCCGCTCCGGCTGCCGACGGATCGTCGACTGAACCGGATCGCGGGACCGAGCACGCTCATCATCTTCGGCGTGACGGGCGACCTGTCACGCAAGAAGCTGATGCCCGCGGTCTACGACCTGGCCAACCGGGGGCTCCTGCCCCCGGGGTTCGCGCTCGTCGGGTTCGCTCGTCGCGACTGGGAGGACCAAGACTTCTCCCAGCTTGTCCACGACGCCGTCAAGGAACACTCCCGAACCCCGTTCGACGAGGACGTCTGGCGTCAGCTCGAACAGGGCATCCGCTTCGTGCAGGGCTCGTTCGACGACCCCGAGGCGTTCCGCGAGCTCAAGCGCACCGTCGACGACCTCGACGCCGAGCGCGGCACGCTGGGCAACCACGCGTTCTACCTGTCGATCCCGCCGAAGATGTTCCCCGTCGTCACCGAGCAGCTGAAGCTGTCCGGGCTGACCGAGAAGCGCGAGGGCTCCTGGAGCCGCGTGGTCGTCGAGAAGCCGTTCGGCTCCGACCTCCGCACCGCGCGCGAGCTCAACGCGATCGTCGAGAGCGTCTTCGCGCCCGACGACGTGTTCCGCATCGACCACTACCTCGGCAAGGAGACCGTCCAGAACCTCCTGACGCTCCGGTTCGCGAACCAGATGTACGAACCCATCTGGAACTCGAACTACGTCGATCACGTGCAGATCACGATGGCCGAGGACATCGGCGTCGCCGGGCGTGCCGCGTACTACGACGGCATCGGTGCGGCGCGCGACGTCATCCAGAACCACCTGCTGCAGCTCCTCGCGCTCACCGCGATGGAGGAGCCCGTCTCGTTCAAGGCCGCCGACCTGCGTGCCGAGAAGGAGAAGGTGCTCTCCGCCGTGCGCCTGCCCGAGGACCTGTCGACCGCCACCGCCCGCGGGCAGTACGACGGCGGCTGGCAGGGCGGCGAGAAGGTGCTCGGCTTCCTCGAAGAGGCCGGGATGAACCCCGAGTCCGGCACGGAGACCTACGCGGCGATCAAGCTCGACATCGCCACGCGCCGCTGGCAGGGCGTGCCGTTCTACCTGCGCGCCGGCAAGCGTCTCGGTCGTCGTGTGACCGAGATCGCGATCGTGTTCAAGCGCGTCCCCGAGGACGTCTACGGCAACACGCAGTCCCCGCTCGGTCAGAACGCGCTCGTGATCCGTGTCCAGCCGGACGAGGGCGTTACGCTCCGCTTCGGCTCGAAGGTCCCCGGCGTCGGCACCCAGGTGCGCGACGTGACGATGGACTTCGGCTACGGCCACGCGTTCACCGAAGCATCCCCCGAGGCGTACGAGCGACTCATCCTCGACGTGCTCCTCGGTGACCCGCCGCTGTTCCCGCGGCACCAGGAGGTCGAGCTGTCCTGGAAGATCCTCGACCCCATCGAGGAGTTCTGGGCCACGCAGGGCCAGCCCGAGCAGTACCGTCCCGGCACGTGGGGCCCGGCATCCGCCGACGCCCTGCTCGCCCGCGACGGTCGGACCTGGAGGCGTCCGTGAAGATCGACATGCCCGACACCACGGTGTCGAAGATCCAGAAGAAGCTCGTCCGCATCCGTGAAGAGGGTGGCGCCGTCGCCCTCGGCCGCGTGCTGACCCTCATCATCTCGACGGCCCTCGGCCACGAGGAAGAGGCGATCGAGGCGGCGAACGAGGCGTCCCGCGAGCACCCGATGCGCGTGATCATCGTCTCGAAGAACAGCGGTGACACGAAGTCCCCCGGCCGCCTCGACGCGCAGATCCGCGTCGGCAGCGACGCGGGCGCGAGCGAGGTCATCGTCCTCCGTGCGTACGGCGAGACCGCGACCGACGAGGAGAGCCTGGTCACCGGCCTCCTGCTGCCGGACGCACCCGTCGTGGCCTGGTGGCCGCAGACCGCTCCCGAGCAGCCCGCGGCGTCGGCCCTCGGCCGCATCGCGCAGCGACGGATCACCGACGCGGCCGCGCAGAAGGACCCGAACGGCGCGATCGAGGCGCTCGGTGCGTCCTACGTGCCGGGCGACACCGACTTCGCGTGGACCCGTCTGACCCTGTGGCGGAACCAGCTCGCCGCGGCGCTCGACCAGCCGCCGTACGAGCCGATCACCGCGGTCGAGGTCTCCGGAGCGTCCGACAGCCCGTCGACGATCCTGCTCGCCGCCTGGCTCCAGCTGCAGCTGCGGGTACCCGTGTCCGTCGTCACGTCGCCGCGCGCGACCGGGTCGAGCGGCATCCACGGCGTGAAGCTCGTGCGCGAGTCCGGCACCATCGAGCTCGAGCGCTCCCTGGTGGACGTCGCCACGCTCTCGATGCCCGGGCAGCCGACGCACGACCTGTCGCTGCCACGCCGCAACCTGCGCGACTGCCTGGCCGAGGAACTCCGTAGACTCGACCCGGACGTCCTCTTCGGAGACGTCGTCAAGCACGGGGTGCCCCAGCTGCGCGAGACCATCGCCCGCTGATCAACACCCCACACGGTCGGGCCGCCTGTCTGGTGCAGGCGGCCCGACCGGACCGAAGGCGGTCGGACGACCGGTCGGCCGCCACGAACACGGGAGTCACGTGACCAACGAACGGCGGGTGCTCGTGCACCCGGACAAGCAGGCCCTCGGCGCTTCGGTCGCCGCACGCTTCATCACCAAGATCATCGACGTGCTCGACGAGCAGGAGCGTGCCGACATCGCGATCAGCGGTGGCTCGGTGTCCTCCCTGGTCCTCGCCGCGATCGGCCAGTCGCCGGCGCGCGAGAGCGTCGACTGGTCGAAGGTGCACGTCTGGTGGGTCGACGAGCGCTGGGTTCCGGCGGACGACGCCGACCGCAACACGATCGGCACGCAGACCGACTTCTTCGACCACGTCGACATCCCCGCGTCGAACATCCACCCCATGCCGGCGTCGGACGGCGGGCTCGACATCGAGGCCGCTGCCACCCAGTACGAGCGCGAGCTGCAGGACGCCGCGCCCGAGGGTGCCGTCGCTCCGCGCTTCGACATCACGCTGCTCGGCGTCGGTCCCGACGGACACACCGCCTCGCTCTTCCCGGAGTTCCCGCAGCTCACCGTCACCGACCGTGCCGTCGTGTCGGTCGACGACTCCCCCAAGCCGCCGCCGCAGCGTCTGACCGTCACCTTCCCGGTGATCAACGCCTCGCAGCGCGTCTGGGTGATCCTCTCCGGTGCCGAGAAGGCCTCGGTCCTCGGGCTGGCCCTCGCGGGTGCGTCGATCGAAGACGTCCCCGTCGGTGGCGTGCAGGGTCGCAAGCGCACGGTCTTCTTCGTGGACCAGGACGCCGCACGCGACGTCCCCGAGAACCTGATCGCGTCGACGTACTAGACGCGCGTTCCAGACGGACGGGAGGCCGGGTGCCAGCTGGTACCGGGCCTCCCGTCCGTCTGTGGTTGCGCCCACTGCCGGCGCCGATCGGTCGCGACGCCCCGCCAGCGCGACGCCGAGTGGTCACGAACTGTCCGCCGCGGGCGCCGCAGGCGACAGAACGCGCCACCACGGCGCACCGCACGCAGCGTGTCGTGACCACCCGGCGAACCGGCACTCCGCGCGGCACCCGGACGCCGCACTCCGGCGCCGAGCGGTCGCGACGCCGAGTGGTCACGAACTGTCGGCCGCGGGCACCGCGGGCGACAGAACGTGCCACCACGGCGCACCGCACGCAGCGTGTCGTGACCACCCGGCGAACCGGCACTCCGCGCGGCACCCGGACGCCGCACTCCGGCGGCGAACGGTCGCGACACCCCGCCGGCGCGACGCCGAGTGGCCACGAACTGTCGGCAGCGGACGCCCCAGGCGACAGAACGTGCCACCACGGCGCACCGCACGCAGCGTGTCGTGACCACTCGGCGAACCAGGCAACCTCGAGCAGAGCGCTGCCGGCACTCCCCCGGACGCACGAAGGCCCCCGCACCATGGGTGCAGGGGCCTTCGCCAGCGTGAGTGCGCTAGGCCTTCTTCGCCGCGGTGCCGCGACGCTCTCGGAGCTGCTGGAGCGCGTCCTCGAGGAGCTGAGCTGCCTCTTCCTCGGTGCGGCGTTCCTTCACGTACGCGAGGTGGGTCTTGTAGGGCTCCGTCTTGGAGACCACGGGAGGGTTCTCCTTGTCGCGCCCGGCCGGCAGACCGCTCGACGGCGAGTCCACCGTCTCGGGGATCTCCTCGTCGGGCAGGTTCGCGGCGAAGTACCGCACGACCTCGTTGCCCAGGGCGTCCCAGTACGAGATCGCCACGCGCTCGGCCTGGACCCCGCGGTCCTGTTCGCCCATCGGGCCCGCACCGACGCGAGACCCTCGGATTGCACTGCCTCCGCTTGCCATGGATCAGACCCCCGCCGTGAACTTGTTGATGAGACCGAGCACGATGATGGAGACGATCCAGACCAGACCGAGGATCACCGTGATGCGGTTGAGGTTGCGCTCGGCCACGCCGGACGCACCGAGGTTGCTCGTGACCCCACCGCCGAACATGTCGGAGAGGCCACCACCGCGGCCCTTGTGCAGCAGGATGAGGAGCGTGAGCAGGAGGCTCGTGATTGCGAGCAGGACCTGCAGCACGACGGAGAGTATCGCCACGACGTACCTTTCGTGTCAGTCAGCCGTACCAGTGTACCGGCCGCGCGGAGCACGGCCGGTACCTGGACGGGAGTGGTGCGGACGACCGCCCGCGACGAGGTCGCCTGTGGACTACAGCCCGACGTGCTGACGGAACCGCGCGATGGCCGCGAACTCCTGCACGTCGAGCGAAGCGCCACCGACGAGCGCGCCGTCGATGTCGGGTTCGCGGAGGAACCCCGCGATGTTGCCCGACTTGACCGAGCCGCCGTAGAGCACCCGGGTGTCGGCAGCAGCCTGGTCGCCCCAGGCTGCGGCGATGCCACGACGGATGGCCGCGCACTCGTCCTGCGCCTGCTCGGCCGTGGCCGCCTGGCCGGAGCCGATGGCCCAGACGGGCTCGTACGCCACGACGATGTCGGCGGGCTCGACCGCGTCGAGCACGACGCGGAGCTGCTCGACCGGCACGACGCCGGCGCCGCGCTCCTCGCGCTGCTCGCCGGTCTCGCCGACGCACACGACGGGGACGAGACCGTGCTTGACGGCCGCTGCGGTCTTCGCTGCGACGACCTCGTCGGTCTCACCGTGCAGCGTGCGCCGCTCGGAGTGGCCGACGATGACGTACTGGGCGTCGAGTGCCGCGAGGAACGCGCCGGAGACGTCACCGGTGTAGGCGCCGGAGTCGAACTGCGACAGGTCCTGCGCACCGAAGTGGATCGGCAGCTTGTCGGCGGAGATGAGCGTCTGCACGCTCCGCAGGTCGGTGAACGGCGGGAACACCGCGACCTCGACGTCGTCGAAGTCGTGCCGGGCGTCCTTGAGCGTCCACGCGAGCTTCTGCACGGTGGCGATGGCCTGGAGATGATCGAGGTTCATCTTCCAGTTGCCCGCGATCAGGGGGACGCGGTTCATGCTGCGTCTCCCAACGCGCGACGGCCGATCAGTGGCGTCCGGGTCATGCGGTCCACCCCAGTGCTTCGAGACCGGGCAGCGACTTGCCCTCGAGGAACTCGAGGCTCGCACCGCCACCGGTCGAGATGTGGCCGAACTGGTCGTCCGAGAAGCCGAGCGACCGCACGGCGGCAGCGGAGTCGCCACCACCGACGACACCGAGGCCGTCGACCTCGGTCAGCGCCTGCGCGACGGTCTTCGTGCCGGCGGCGAAGGCCGGGAACTCGAACACGCCCATCGGGCCGTTCCAGAACACGGTCTTCGAACCCGAGACGGCCGAGGCGAACCGCGCTGCGGTCTCCGGGCCGATGTCGAGGCCGATGCCGTCCGTGCCGAACGACGAGGACTCGATGGCGTCGGCCGCCACCGTCTCGTGGTCGGCGTCGGCTGCGAAGCCGGAGGCCACCACGACGTCGGTCGGCAGGTCGATGGTGACACCGAGCTCCTTCGCCCGCGAGAGGTACTCGCGGACGACGTCGAGCTGGTCGGCCTCGAGCAGCGACTTCGCGACGCCGTGGCCCTGGGCCGCGAGGAACGTGAAGAGCATGCCGCCACCGATGCAGAGGGTGTCGACCTTCGGCAGGATGTGGTCGATGACACCGAGCTTGTCGCTGACCTTCGAGCCGCCGAGCACCACCGTGTAGGGGCGCTCCGGGTCCTTGGTCAGTCGCTCGAGCACGCGGAGCTCGGTCTCGATCAGCGAACCGGCTGCACTGGGCAGTGCGGACGCGAGCTCGTAGACCGAGGCCTGCTTGCGGTGCACGACACCGAAGCCGTCGGAGACGAAGGCGTCACCGAGGGCGGCGATGCGGTCCGCGAAGGCACCGCGCGTGGCGGCGTCCTTCGAGGTCTCCTCCGGGTTGAAGCGGAGGTTCTCGAGCAGCAGGACGTCGCCGTCCTCGAGGGCCTCGGCCGCGGCGGTCGCTTCGTCGCCGACGGTCTCGCCGACGAACGTGACCTCTTTGCCGAGCAGCTCGGAGAGCCGCTGGGCCACCGGTGCGAGCGAGAACTCGGGCTTGGGCTCCCCGTCGGGGCGGCCCAGGTGCGAGATCACGATGACGCGTGCGCCGGCGTTGACGAGGGTGTTCAGCGTGGTCAGCGACGCGCGGACACGGCCGTCGTCCGTGATGGTGCCGTCCTTGAGCGGCACGTTCAGGTCACAACGGACGACGACGCGCTTGCCGGCGAGGTCGCCGAGGTCCTCGAGGGTGCGGAGGGCCATGTGTTACAGACGCTCGCCGACGTACTCGGTGAGGTCGACGAGGCGGTTTGAGTAGCCCCACTCGTTGTCGTACCACGAGGTGATCTTCACGAGGCCGCCGATGACCTTGGTCAGGCCGGAGTCGTAGATCGAGGAGTGCGGGTCCGTGGTGATGTCGGTCGACACCAGCGGGTCCTCGCTGTAGAGCAGGATGCCCTTGAGGGGGCCCTCTGCGGCCTCCTTGTAGGCGGCGTTGATCTCGTCGACGGTGACCTCGGACTTGGTCTCGAGGGTGAGGTCGGTGATCGACCCGGTGGGGACCGGGACGCGCAGCGCGAAGCCGTCCAGCTTGCCGGCGAGCTCGGGGAGCACGAGGCCGATGGCCTTCGCGGCACCGGTCGAGGTCGGCACGATGTTCAGCGCGGCGGCACGGGCACGACGGGGGTCCTTGTGCGGGCCGTCCTGCAGGTTCTGGTCGGCGGTGTAGGCGTGCACCGTCGTCATCAGGCCACGCTCGATGCCGAACTTGTCGTGGAACACCTTGGCGAGCGGCGCGAGGCTGTTCGTGGTGCAGGACGCGTTCGAGATGATGTGGTGGTTCGCGGGGTCGTACTGACCCTCGTTCACGCCGAGCACGATGGTGACGTCGTCACCCGAGGCCGGAGCGGAGATGATGACCTTCTTGGCACCGGCGTCGATGTGCTTCTGCGCATCGGCGGCCTTGGTGAAGAAACCGGTCGACTCGATGACGATGTCGACGCCCAGCTCTCCCCAGGGGAGGTTGGCGGGGTCGCGCTCGGCGAGGACCTTGATGGCCTTGCCGTCGACGACGATGTTGTCGCCGTCGAGCTCGACGGTCGCGGGGAGCTTGCCCGTGATGGAGTCGAACTTCAGCAGGTTGGCGAGCGACGCGTTGTCGGTGAGGTCGTTCACCGCCACGATCTCGAGGTCGGAGCCCTTCGCGAGGGCGGCCCGGAAGAAGTTACGGCCGATGCGGCCGAAGCCGTTGATACCGATCTTGACGGTCAATGGATCTCCTGGTGAGTGTGGAGCGCCCAGGGGGCGCTGCTTTCGGGAGTCGCGCACCCTGGCGGGCCCGCGTGTGGTGGACGATACGCCCCGTAACGTCGCCGTAACGACCCTAGCAGTCGGACACTGCGTGCCCGAGCGGGATGACGGTCCGTCCGGACGGTCGCCGACCAGGCCGGGAACGGGTCCGAGAACGGGCCGGGAAACGGACGGGAGGCGCGGTGCCAGCTGGCACCGCGCCTCCCGTCCGCAGGGTCGACAGACCGCTCTCAGGCCCCTTCGAGCTCCTCGGGAACGCTCGCTTCGGTGCCCGGGATGCCGAGGTCGGAGGCCCGCTTGTCGGCCATCGCCAGCAGGCGACGGATGCGGCCGGCGATGGCGTCCTTGGTCATGGGCGGGTCCGCGTGCTGGCCGAGCTCGTCGAGCGAGGCGTCACGGTGCTGCAGGCGCAGGGTGCCGGCGTACTGCAGGTGGTCGGGGACCTCGTCGCCGAGGATCTCGAGCGCACGCTCGACCCGGGCGCAGGCGGCCACGGCGGCCTGCGCGGAACGGCGGAGGTTCGCGTCGTCGAAGTTGACCAGGCGGTTCGCGGTCGCGCGGACCTCGCGACGCTGGCGCATCTCCTCCCAGTCGGCGGTGGTGCGCGCGGCACCCATGACGGTCAGCATCTGACCGATGGCCTCGCCGTCGCGGATGACGACGCGGTGCACCCCGCGGACCTCGCGGCCCTTGGCGGCGACCCCGAGACGCGACGCGGCACCGACGAGGGCCATCGCGGCCTCGTTGCCGGGGCAGGTGACCTCGAGCGCTGCGGCCCGACCCGGGTCGGTCAGGGTGCCGGAAGCCAGGAAGGCGCCGCGCCAGATGGCGGCGAGGTCTTCGCGGTTGCCCGTGGTGAGGCGGTTCGGCAGCCCGCGCACGGGGCGGCGACGGGCGTCCATCAGGCCGGTCTGGCGGGCGAGGGTCTCCCCCGCCTCGAGCACGCGCACCAGGTAGCGGGTGCCACGGCGGGCGGACGCGGACGACCCCACCGACGCCTCGCTGCGCACGCCGTAGAGCTCGGCGAGGTCCTTGCGGACCCGGTGCACGATGATCCGGGTGTCGAGCTCGACCTCGACCGCGATGCGGCCCGAGATGACGTGCAGACCACCTGCGAACCGGAGGATCGTGGCCAGTTCGGCGGCGCGGACCGTGTTGCGGTTCACGGCGACCCTGGCCAGTTCGTCCTTGACCTCGGCAGTCAACGGCACAGCATCATTCCTAACGTTCGTTCAGTGGTTCCCGCAGATCCGGCGGCACGGGCGTGGGAGCGGCCGGAGGGACGGTCACTCCCGGCCGAGATCTCGGTTCTTCACACGCACGGCGACGCCTGGCATCCCGCGGAGGAGGTTCGCCAACTCGGCGACGATGGCGACCGAGCGGTGCTTCCCGCCGGTACAGCCGATGGCGATCGTAGCGTGTCTTTTGTTCTCGCGCTGGTACCCCTCGAACACCGGCTCGAGGACGGAGGCGTAGCGATCGACGAACGGACGGGCTCCGGCCTGGGCCAGGACGTAGTCCGAGACCGGCTGGTCGAGCCCGGTGTGGGGCCGCAGTTCCGGCACCCAGTAGGGGTTCGGGAGGAACCGCACGTCGGCCACCATGTCTGCGTCGGCGGGCAGTCCGTACTTGAAGCCGAAGCTCATCAGCGTGACCTGGACACCCACGAAGTGCTCGTCGGCGAAGTGCTCGATCACGGTGTTCGCGAGCTGGTGGATGTTGAGGTCGGAGGTGTCGATCACCACGTCGGACGCCTCGCGGAGGCCGGCGAGACGCGCCCGTTCGCGGGCGATGCCGTCGAGCAGGGTGTCCTCGCCCTGGAGCGGGTGGGGTCGACGGACCTGCTCGAAGCGCCGGACCAGCACGGCGTCGGTGGCTTCGAGGAACAGCACGCGGACCCGCGCGGACGTGCTCGAGCGGATCTGTTCGACCGCGTGCTCGGGGTCGGTGAAGAACCGCCCGCCTCGGACGTCGACCACCGTGGCGATCTTCGGGATCTTCTCCCCCGCGCGGTCGGCCAGCTCGGTCAGCGGGGCGAGCATCTGCGTGGGCAGGTTGTCGACGACGTACCAGCCCAGGTCTTCGAGGGCCTTGCCGACGGTGGACCGCCCGGCACCGGACATGCCGGTGACGATGAGGATGTCGTGCTGCGACGCGTGGGTGGTCGCGGTGGCGCTGTCGGTCATCTGGGAGTGGGCTCCGTCGTGGCGGCCCGGGCGCGTCGCCCGGGGAGGTCTCGGCTGCCGGACCAGGCTACCGCCCGGTGACGGCCGGGAGGCGCGGGGTTCGTCACGACGGTCGCTGCGGACCGTCGTCGGTCACCTCGGGGACCCGCACCGGGCCTCCGGGATCGGTGACGGGTCCGGTGTCGGCGATCGCGTCGGCGTCCGGTTCGGGGGCACTCGACGCGCTCGTGGCCGGTGCGCTCGTCGGCGTCTGGGCCAGCTTCGAGACCACGGCGGCAGCGGTCGCCGGGCCGATCCCGTTCACCTCGCCGATGTCCTCGGCCGTGGCCTCCCGCAGCCGGGCGACGGAACCGAAGTGCTTCAGCAGGGCGTTGACGCGGCTCGGGCCGAGACCGGGGATCTCGGACAACCGCGACCGGACGTCCCGCTTCCGCTTGCTGCGCTGGTGGGTGATCGCGAACCGGTGCGCCTCGTCGCGGATGCGCTGGATGAGGAAGAGCGCCTCGGAGTTGCGGGGAAGGATGACCGGGAAGTCGTCGTCGGGCAGCCAGAGCTCCTCGAGCCGCTTGGCGATGCCGACCAGGGCGATGTCGTGCACGCCGGCTTCGTCCATCGCGCGCTTCGCGGCCTGCACCTGGGGCTGGCCGCCGTCGACGATGAGCAGCTGCGGGCGGTACGCGAACCGTTTCGTCGGCTTCGACCCCTCGACGACCTCGTCGGTCGTGACGTCCGGGACGTCCGGGAGCTCGGCGTCCTCGTCCAGCCGCGCCAGGCGCCGTGCGAGCACCTGGTACATGCTGTCGGTGTCGTCGGTGGTCTCGGCGATCGAGTACCGGCGGTACTGGTCCTTGCGTGGCAGACCGTCCTCGAACACCACCATCGACGCGACGACGTTCGTGCCCTGCAGGTGCGAGATGTCGTAGCACTCCATGCGGAGCGGCGCCTCGGTCATGCCGAGGGCGTCCTGGATGTCGGCCAGTGCCGCGGCCCGGGTGGTGTAGTCGGCCGAACGCTTGGTCTTGTAGAGCATGAGCGCCTGCCCGGCGTTCTGCGCGGCCGTCCGCGCGAGACCGGCGCGATCGCCGCGCTGTGCGGTGCTGAGCTTCGTGCCGCGCCCGTTCCGGCGCTTGCTGAGCCACTCCTGGAGCGCGTCAGCGTCCTCGGGCAGTTCGGGGACGACGACCTCGCGCGGGGGCTCGTCGGTGACGTAGACGCCCTGCACGATCTGCTCGACGAGGTCGCCCGTGGCGATGTCGAGCTCCTTGTCGACCACCCAGCCGCGGACACCGCGGATGCGGCCACCACGGACGGAGAACAGCTGCACGGCCGCGGCGAGCTCGTCCTCCGCGATGCCGAACAGGTCGAGGTCGACCGAGTCGCGGAGCACCACGGCGGACTTCTCGAGCACGGCTTCGAGCGCCTCGACCTGGTCGCGGTACTTCGCGGCCTGCTCGTACTGCATCGCGTCGGCCGAGGCCCCCATGCGCTGCCGGAGCTCGGTGATGACCCGACGGTCGTACGAGTTCATGAAGCGCACGAACTCCTCGACGAGGGCGCGGTGCTCCTCGATCGTGACCTTCTGCGAGCAGGGGCCCCCGCACTTGCCGATCTGCCCCGGGAAGCACGGGCGGCCCGTCTGCATCGCCTTCTTGTACGACGAGTCCGAACACGTGCGGATCGGGAAGACCTTGATCATCAGGTCGATGGTGTCGTGCACCGCCCAGATCTTCGGGTACGGACCGAAGTACTTCGCGCCCTTGATCTTGCGGTTGCGCGTCACCATCACCCGCGGTGCCTCATCACCCAGGGTGACCGCCATGTACGGGTACGACTTGTCGTCGCGGAACTTGACGTTGAACGGCGGGTCGAACTCCTTGATCCAGGTGTACTCCAGCTGGAGCGCCTCGATCTCGGAGCCGACCGTCGTCCACTCCACACTGCGCGCCGTCAGGACCATGCGCCGCGTGCGCTCGTGCAGCGTCGGCAGCGGCGCGAAGTAGTTGCTCAGCCGGGCGCGGAGGTTCTTCGCCTTGCCGACGTAGAGCACCCGACCGGCTTCGTCACGCCAGCGGTAGACGCCCGGGTCGGTCGGGATCTCCCCCGCCTTCGGACGCCACGGGACGGTGTCCGCCACCTAGCGAGCACCCGCCTTCTGCTTGCTCGCCTTCTTGGTCGTGCCCTGCTGCTTCTGCGTGGCCTGACGTGCACCGACTGCCTGCTGCTTGCCGACGCGGGCGTCCTGCGCGTCGAAGATCTCGCGCAGGAAGACACCGGTGTGGCTCTCCGGCACGGTCGCCACGTGTTCCGGGGTGCCCGTCGCCAGGACCGTCCCGCCGCCGGAGCCGCCCTCGGGACCCATGTCGATCAGCCAGTCGGCCGACTTGATGACGTCGAGGTTGTGCTCGATCGTGATGACGGTGTTGCCCTTGTCGACCAGGCTCTGCAGCACGAGGAGCAGCTTGCGGACGTCCTCGAAGTGCAGACCGGTGGTCGGCTCGTCGAGCACGTAGACCGTGCGGCCGTTCGAGCGACGCTGCAGCTCGGTGGCGAGCTTGACGCGCTGCGCCTCACCGCCGGAGAGCGTGGTCGCGCTCTGGCCCAGGCGCACGTAGCCGAGGCCCACGTCGACGAGGGTCGCCATGTACCGGTGGATCGCCGAGATCGGCTCGAAGAACTCCGCCGCCTCGCTGATCGGCATGTCGAGGACCTCGGAGATGTTCTTGCCCTTGTAGTGCACCTGGAGCGTCTCGCGGTTGTAGCGCGCACCACCGCAGACCTCGCACGCGACGTAGACGTCGGGCAGGAAGTTCATCTCGATCTTGATCGTGCCGTCGCCCGCGCAGTTCTCGCAGCGGCCGCCCTTGACGTTGAAGCTGAAGCGGCCGGGCTGGTAGCCACGGGTCTTGGCCTCTTGCGTCTCGGCGAACAACTGACGGATGCGGTCGAACACGCCCGTGTAGGTCGCGGGATTCGACCGTGGCGTACGGCCGATCGGTGCCTGGTCGACGTGCACGACCTTGTCGAGCTGGTCGAGGCCCTTCACCCGGGTGTGCTTGCCCGCGATGTGCCGTGCGCCGTTGAGCTGGTTGGCGAGCACCTTGTACAAGATGTCGTTCACCAGCGTGGACTTGCCGGAACCGCTCACGCCCGTGACCGCGGTGAACACACCGAGGGGGAAGTCCGCGTCGATCGACTTGAGGTTGTTCGCGCGGGCACCCTGCACGGTGATGGCACGCTTCAGGTTGACCTTGCGGCGCTCGGCCGGCACCTCGATCGCGCGTCGGCCGGCGAGGTAGTCACCGGTGATCGACTCACGGTTCTCGATGATGCCCTCGTACGAGCCGGAGTGCACGACGTTGCCGCCGTTCACACCGGCGCCCGGGCCGATGTCGACGACCCAGTCGGCCGTGCGGATCGTGTCCTCGTCGTGCTCGACGACGATCAGCGTGTTGCCGAGGTCCTTGAGCTTGACCAGGGTGTCGATGAGTCGACGGTTGTCGCGCTGGTGCAGGCCGATGCTCGGCTCGTCGAGCACGTAGAGCACACCGGTCAGCCCGGAGCCGATCTGCGTCGCGAGTCGGATGCGCTGCGCCTCGCCGCCGGACAGACCACCGGCACCACGTGCCAGCGTGAGGTAGTTCAGGCCGACCTCGAGCAGGAACTCGAGCCGTGCGCGGATCTCGCGGAGGACCGCCGCGGCGATGTGCGCTTCACGGTCGGTGAGCGTCAGCTCGTCCATGAACGAGTACGCGTTGTCGAGCGACATGTCGGTGACGTCCGCGATGCTGCGGTCGTTGACCGTCACCGCGAGCACCTCGGGCTTGAGACGGGTTCCCTCGCACACCGGGCACGGGACCTCGCGCAGGTAGCCCTGGAAGCGCTGCCGCTGCGAGTCCGACTCGGCCTCGGCGAACTTGCGCTCGATGTAGGGCATGACGCCTTCGAACCCGCTCGTGTACCGCATCTCGCGGCCGAAACGGTTGCGCCAGGAGACGGACACCTGGAAGTCCTTGCCGGTCAGGATCGACGCCTGCACCGCCGGGTCGAGCTGGTTCCAGGGGGTGTCGAGCGAGAAGCCGAGCTCCTTGCCGAGGCCGCCGAGCAGCTTCTCGAAGTAGGAGTACAGCCCGCTCGTCCCGGTCCAGGGCAGCAGGACGCCGTCACGCAACGAGGCCTCGGGGTCGCCGAGCACCAGGTCGGGGTCGACCGACATGCGCGTGCCGAGCCCGGAGCACTCGGGGCAGGCACCGAACGGCGCGTTGAACGAGAACGTGCGCGGCTCGATCTCGGTGAGCGCGAGCGGGTGGTTGTTCGGGCACGAGAGGTTCTCGGAGTAGTTCCGGACCGCTCCGGGCCCCTCGTGGTCCACCAGGTCGATGCCGACGGTGCCGTCGGTCAGGCGCAGGGCGGTCTCGAGCGAGTCGGTGAGACGACCGAGGATGTCGTCGCTCGCCACCAGGCGGTCGACGATGACCGAGATGTCGTGCTTGACCTGCTTCTTCAGCTTGGGCGGGTCACTGAGCTGGATGCGCTCCCCGTCCACGATCGCGCGGGCGTAGCCGGACGCCGCGAGCTCCTGGAAGAGGTCGACGAACTCGCCCTTCTTCTTCGAGATCACGGGTGCGAGGACCTGGAACCGGGTGCCGGTCTCGAACTGCATGAGCTGGTCGGCGATCTGCTGCACGGTCTGCTTGCTGATCACCTCGCCACACGTCGGGCAGTGCGGGACCCCGATGCGCGCCCAGAGCAGACGCATGTAGTCGTAGACCTCGGTGATCGTGCCGACCGTCGACCGCGGGTTGCGGTTGGTCGACTTCTGGTCGATCGACACCGCCGGCGAGAGCCCCTCGATGAAGTCGACGTCCGGGCGGTCGACCTGGCCGAGGAACTGGCGCGCGTAGGCGGACAGCGACTCGACGTACCGGCGCTGCCCTTCGGCGAAGATCGTGTCGAACGCCAGCGAGGACTTGCCCGAGCCGGACAGGCCGGTGAAGACGACGAGCGAGTCGCGCGGGATCTCGAGGTCGACGTCACGCAGGTTGTGCACGCGCGCGCCGCGCACGCTGAGCGTGGAGGTGCTGTGCGGTGCGGTCCCGCCGGGGAGGTGGAGGTCAGCGGGCTCGCCGAAGGCGTTCCGGCCCGACGTCGAGGTACCGGGGTCAGAGGTGATGGTCATCGTCGTCGATTCTACGAAGCGGCACCGACATTCGGCCGGGATGGAGGGTCAGACGAGTGCGTCGAGAGCGAACGCGACACCCGATGCACGCTCGCTCGCCGCCCAGAGCTGGGCTGCGACCGTCCGGTCGTGCGCCCGTGGTTCGGCCGCGACCACCGTGGCCGGGCCACGGAGCTGCATCCAGCCCGCCGGGCCCCAGTACTCCCCCGAGCGCACGTCCGCACCGACGGCAGCGTGCACGAGCGGCTGGGCGCCGACGTCCTTGCCCTGGGCGACGAGGCGCTGCGCCGGACGGATCCACTCGGGTTCGGGCCGTGTCGGGCTGACGTCCGGGCGGGCCGGGGACAGTCGGTCGAGCGACAGGCCCGGGTGCGCGACGACGCTCGACACGGACGACCCCGAGTCCGCCAGTCGTTCGGCGAGCTCGAAGCCGAACAGCATCACCGCGAGCTTGCTCCTGGCGTACTGGCGGTGGCTCGAGTACCGACCGACCCCGAGTGGATCGGTCGCGTCGAGCTGGGCGAACCGGTGGGCGATCGACCCGAGGTGCACGACCCGGCCGGCTCGTCGTTCGAGCAAGGGCAGGACCAGCGCGGTCCACGCGAAGTGTCCGAGGTGGTTCGTGCCGATCTGCAGTTCGGTGCCCTGCGCCGTGCTCCCCCGCGTGGACGCCCCGACGACCCCGGCGTTGTTCACGACCGCGTCGACGCCGTCGGGTTCCAGCGCGGCGAGTTCGTGGGCGGCCGCGTCGATCGAGTCGAGGTCGGCGAGGTCGAGGTGGACGTGGGCGAGCGAGGCCCCGTCAACGTGCCGCCGGATGCTGCGCTCGGCGGCCTCCGCCCGGCGGCGGTCGCGCGTGGCCAGCACCACACGGTGCCCCGCCGCGGCGAGCTGCTCGGCGGCGTGGTAGCCGAGCCCGGCACTCGCACCGGTCACGACGACCGTCCGGGCGCCGTCAGCTGACATGCCCGGCCGACTCCATCTGGCGCAGGGCCTTCTTCAGGTCCTGCACCTCGTCGCGCAGTCGCGCCGCGAGCTCGAACTTCAGCTCGGCCGCAGCCTGCAGCATCTGGTCGTTCAGGTCGGCGATGGTGGCGCCGAGCTGCGTCGCGCCCTCGCCCGCGATGCCGCCGCGCTTGAGGTTCGGCGTGGGCGACCGACGACCGTCGGAGCCTGGGCGACCCTGCAGGAGCGCCTTCGTGTCGTCGTTCTCGCGCTGCAGGACCTCGGTGATGTCGGCGATCTTCTTGCGCAGCGGCTGGGGGTCGATGCCCCGCTCCAGGTTGTAGGCGACCTGCTTCTCACGACGGCGATCGGTCTCCTCGATCGCGGTCTTCATCGAGTCGGTCATCTTGTCGGCGTACATGAGCACCTGGCCCGACACGTTGCGGGCAGCGCGACCGATCGTCTGGATGAGCGACGTCGACGAGCGGAGGAAGCCTTCCTTGTCGGCGTCGAGGATCGCCACGAGCGACACCTCGGGCAGGTCGAGGCCCTCGCGCAGCAGGTTGATGCCGACGAGCACGTCGTAGACACCCTGCCGCAGCTCGGTCAGCAGCTCGACGCGCTTGAGGGTGTCGACGTCGGAGTGGAGGTACCGAACGCGCACGCCCGCGTTCCCGAGGAAGTCGGTGAGTTCCTCGGCCATGCGCTTGGTCAGCGTGGTGACGAGGACGCGCTCGTCCTTCTCGACCCGCTGCTTGATCTCCTCGAGCAGGTCGTCGATCTGGCCGTCGCTCGGCTTGACCACGATCTCGGGGTCGATCAGGCCGGTCGGGCGGATGATCTGCTCGACCACGCTGTCGGTGACACCGAGCTCGTAGCGCCCGGGGGTGGCCGACAGGTAGACCTTCTGCCCGACGCGCTCGAGGAACTCCTCCCACTTCAGGGGGCGGTTGTCCATCGCGCTCGGCAGGCGGAACCCGTGCTCGACGAGGGTGCGCTTGCGCGAGGCGTCGCCCTCGTACATCGCGCCGATCTGCGGCACGGTGACGTGCGACTCGTCGATGACGATGAGGAAGTCGTCGGGGAAGTAGTCGATCAGGCAGTGCGGTGCTTCGCCCGGACCACGGCCGTCCATGTGCCTGGAGTAGTTCTCGATGCCCGAGCAGAACCCGATCTGCTCCATCATCTCGATGTCGAACGTGGTGCGCATCCGGAGGCGCTGGGCCTCGAGCAGCTTGCCCTGGCCCTCGAGTTCGGCGAGCCGTTCCGCGAGTTCTTCCTTGATGGAGGCGATCGCCCGGTGCATCACGTCGGTGTCCGCGACGTAGTGCGAGGCCGGGAAGATCGACACGGCGGGCAGGTCGTCGATGACGTTGCCGGTGAGGGGGTGCAGCGACGAGAGCGCTTCGATCTCGTCGCCGAACATCTCGATGCGGATCGCGTGCTCTTCGTACATCGGGATGATCTCGATGGTGTCGCCGCGAACCCGGAACGTGCCCCGGGCGAAGTCGACGTCGTTGCGCTGGTACTGCATGGCGACGAACTTGCGGACGAGCTGGTCGCGCGAGATCGTCTGGCCGACGTGGAGCGCGACCGATGCGTTCATGTACTGCTCGGGGGTGCCGAGACCGTAGATGCAGGAGACGGTGGACACCACCACGGTGTCGCGCCGGCTGAGCAGCGAGTTCGTCGTGGAGTGCCGGAGCCGTTCGACCTCGGCGTTGACCGAGGAGTCCTTCTCGATGAAGGTGTCCGTCTGCGGGACGTACGCCTCGGGCTGGTAGTAGTCGTAGTACGAGACGAAGTACTCGACCGCGTTGTTCGGCATCAGGCTGCGGAACTCGTTGGCGAGCTGCGCCGCGAGGGTCTTGTTGTGCGCGAGCACGAGCGTCGGCCGCTGCACCTGCTCGATGAGCCACGCGGTCGTCGCCGACTTGCCGGTACCGGTCGCACCCAGCAGCACGACGTCGGTCTCACCGGCGTTGATCCGCCCGGCGAGTTCCGCGATGGCCGCGGGCTGGTCGCCACTCGGCGAGTACTCGCTGATGACCTCGAACGGACGCACCGCTCGGGTCGGTTCGATCGCAACACCCATGGGGACAACGGTAGTCGGCACCCCTGACACCGAGGCCCCCTGCTCGCCCTCGGCGTATTGTCCGCTGCAAGCAGGCTCCAAGTCGACTGATGGTGGCCGGGCATACCGTCCGATCCGTTCAGTCACCCGACTCCTTCCCACTCCCCCGAAGAGGCCTCATGACCACGGCGACCCCGGCCGCACCGATCAAGGGCACCCCGTTCCGCGGACGCATCCGCGGGCGCGTGCTCGTCCTGCTCTGCTGCATGTACGCGATCTCGTACATCGACCGGACGAACATCTCGACCGCGCTGCCGCACATCACCGAGGAGTTCGGGTTCAACGAGGCGACCGCCGGCCTCATCGTCTCCGCGTTCTCGTTGCCGTACGCCCTGCTGCAGGTGTTCGGCGGCACGATCAGCGAGAAGTTCGGCCCGCGCAGGGCGCTCTTCGTCATCACGGTGATCTGGGGCGTCGCGACGCTCTGGACCGGGTTCGCGGTCGGCTTCTGGACCCTCTTCGCCGCACGGGCCCTGCTCGGGCTGAGCGAGGCCGCCGCGTTCCCGACCGCCACGCAGGCGATGAGCCGGTGGATCCCCCGCGACCGGAACGGCTTCGCCCAGGGCGTGGTCCACTCGGCGGCACGGCTCGGCAACGCCCTGGCGCCGCTCATCGTCGCCTGGGTGATCGGCGCGACGGGCAGCTGGCGCTGGGCGTTCTTCGCCACCGCGGTGCTGTCCCTGGCGTGGGCCGTCGTCTGGTTCGTCTGGTTCCGCGACAAGCCCGAGTCCGCGAAGGGCATCACGCAGGTCGAGCTCGCCGAGCTCCCGCCGGTCGAGACCCGCGCGACCCGTCCCCCGGTGCCGTGGCGGCAGATGGCGAAGCAGATCCTGCCGGTCACCTTCGTCGACTTCGGGTACGGCTGGACGCTGTGGGTGTTCCTCACGTGGCTCCCGACGTTCCTCAGCTCCACCTACGGCCTGGAGATCGGCGACTTCGCGCTGTTCACCACCCTCATCCTGCTGGCCGGTGTCGTCGGGGACACGGTCGGTGGGATGCTCAGCGACCGCATCATCCACCGCGGCGGGAACACCCGGAACGCCCGCCGCACCATCCTGGTGATCGGGCTCGGCGGCTCACTCCTCTGCCTCATCCCGCTCGTGATCGGGCAGGGCCTGCTCGTCGCGACGATCTCGCTGGCCCTGTCGTTCTTCTTCCTCGAACTCTGCAACGCCAACCTCTGGGCGATCCCGATGGACGTCGCGCCGCAGTGGTCCGGCACGGCCTCGGGCTTCATGAACACCGGGTTCGGCATCGCCGGTGTGGTCTCGCCCATCGTGTTCGGCCTGCTCATCGACGCCTCGGGCTGGCAGGTGCCCTTCGCGCTCTCCTGCGTCCTGCTCGGAGCCGCGGCCGTCGTCGCCTGGTTCATGAAGCCGCAGCGGCTGACCTCCACCGACGGCGTCCTCGAGATCGGCACCCCGAAGGCCGAGCAGCGCCCGGCCTGAGGGCGACGCGCGGAACGGGCGCCGGCCCTGGTGGTCCGCACGCGACGGCCTGGAGGCGCGGGTCGGGCCCGCCACGTGCCTCCAGGCTGCCCGCCCCGCGTCCACCGCCCCGCACGGCTGGTGCGAGGTTCCGGAGTCCGTGGGACGGCGTCACCATCGCACCACGGACGGAACCTCGCACGAGAGCTGCGCGGTGCGCGGTGCGCTCTGCGCGCGGGCGCTCAGCGCGCGGCGCGCCGCCCGACGTCGTCGGTCTCGCCGACGAGGGCGTCGTCCGGCTCAACCGGTTCCGGGGACCGCGGGGGCACCGTCGCGGCCGCGGAACGACGCGCCCGCGCCGCTCTCGACGCCCGCGAGGACAACGACGGCCGGCCGGTCAGCGGCACGCTGAGCGGCGTCCGCCGGAACAGCTCGGTCACCGCGACGGACAGCACCAGCACGAGCACGTAGGTGACGAGGGTGAGCCACGGCCGTGGCACGACCGCCTCGAGCCAGCTGTCGCCGTGGAGCAGGATCCAGATGACGAACGGGTGGCTCAGGAAGATGCCGAACGAGCGATCGGACGCGTAGTCGACGAACCGGGCGGTGCGGCTGCCGGGTTGCCGGCGGTCCGCCCAGGCGGCGCCGATCGCCAGGAACCCGACGAACACCGCGGTGCTCCAGACCACCTGGATCGGCTGCAGCGGTGTCCCCGCGGCGTAGAGGGACTGCCCGAGGCCGACCTGCAGCGCCCACACGCCGAGGGTGAGCCCACCGACGCCGGCGAAGGCCCACAGCACCGAACGCCGGTGGACCCGGATGAACCGCAGGAACGCGTCCGCGTGGTCGGCGGCGATCGCCCCCGAGACGATGAAGAAGACGTACGAGAAGAAGAACTGCTTCTGGTACCCCTGCATCCACGCGTCGCTCGCCGGGAAGTACTTGTACCCGGCGAACACCACCAGCTGGACCAGGAACGCCACGACCAGCACGGTGACGTGGTGCCCGCGGGTCCGGCGCACCAGCCAGACGATCACCGGCAGGAGCAGGTACACCTGCATCGTCACGAGCAGGAAGTACAGGTGGTACCACGAGGTGCCGGTGACGATGCCCTCGGCCGCGGTGCGCACCAGGTCCGGGACGTCGCCACGGCGGGTCGGGCTCAGCAGCCACGCCGCCGCGACGTACACGAACGACCACGCCAGGTACGGCACGCCCACGAGCAGGAACCGCTTCGGCCAGAACTGCGCCATCGGCCGCGGCCGCAACGTGTAGCTGTACACGAGCACGAACGCGGTCAGCGAGAAGAAGACCAGCCGGGTGAAGTGCAGCAGTGCGAGCAGCGCGTTCAGCCCGACGTCGTCGGCGGCGGAGGTGTGGCTCGTGGTGTGCACCCCGATCACGCACGCGAACGTGAGGATGCGGAGCACGTCGACCTCGTACAGGTGCCGGGGCTTGCCCTCGGCCGTGCGCGTCGGCGTCTGCACCCCCGGCTCACCGCCGATCGACGCCGGGGACACGCGTGCTGGTCGGTTCACGAGGGTCGGGCCATGGTCCGGACCTTCGCACGCTGCACCTTGCCGGTGGGTGCACGCGGCAGGTCGGGCACGACGATGACCTCGACCGGTCGGCGGAACCGCGTCAGGTGCGCCTCCGCCCGGGCCACGAGATCAGCCACGAGGGCTGCGTGGTCGACGGGTTCGTCGGGCTGCGGGATCACGTAGGCGATGGGGACCGCACCGAGCACGTCGTCGGGGCGGCCGACGACGACCGCCTCGAGCACACGTGGATCGCCGAGCAGGACGTCCTCGACCTCGGACGGGTAGACCTTCTCGCCACCGCGGTTGATGACGTCGTCGGAACGCCCGGCCAGGGACACCCAGCCGTCCGCGCTCAGGGAGCCGACGTCACCGGTGTGGAGCCAGCCGTCGGCGTCGAACCGCTCGGACGCACGGCCCCCGAGGTACCCGCGGACGATCCCCGGACCACGCACCCACAGGGCGCCGATCTCGTCGGCGGCCAGGAGCGAGCCGTCCTCGCCGCGGACCTGCACCTCGGACCCGACCGGCACCCCGACGGTCCCCGGCCGGGCCGGTTCGTCCAGCGGGGTCGCCGTGATCTGCGAGGCACCCTCGGTCATGCCCCAGCTCACGACGAGCGGCACGTCGCCGAGGGCGGCGCGCACGGGATCGGGCAGCGGCGCCGACGCACTGCGCACGAACCGCAGGCCCGACGGGAACTCGAGCGGCCCGGTCTTCGCCAGGACGGCCAGGACGGCCGGGACGGCGTTCAGCCAGGTGACCCGTCGTTCGGCGAGCAGGTCCCAGAAACCGGTGCGGCGGAAGCGCCGGTCGAGCACCAGGGTCGCGCCGGCGACGAGCGTCGCGAGCAGCCCGACCACCTCGGCGTTGACGTGGAACAGCGGCAGCGAGTTGAACCCGCGGTCGTCCGGCACCAGCCGGTTGTGCCGCGCGACGGCCCGGGCGACGAACAGCAGCTGCGTCTCGGGCAGCTCGACGCCCTTCGGCGTGCCGGTCGACCCGGAGGTGAACAGCACGACGGACCCCTGACCCGGCGCGTGCGGGCTGTCGGCGGGCAGGTCGCCGTCACGGACGGCGGTCGGGAGGAACGTGGCGGGGTCGATCCCGCTGGCCGGCGCCCCGGGGACGGTCGCGTCCACCGCGCGGTCGGACACGACGATGGACGCGCCGCCGATCAGGTCGGCGAGACGGCCGGGCTCGGTGGCCGGCTGGCCGGTGTCGACGGGGATCGCCCGGAGACCTGCGGCGACGGCGCTCAGGTGCACGACCGCGAACGCGAGCGGGTCGCCCACGTCGACCAGGACCGCACCCGACGGGGCCATGCCGATCGCGTCGAATGTCCGCGACCAGGCGGTGACCGCGTCGTCCAGCGCACGGTACGTCAGGACGCGCTCGGAGCGAGCGTCCTCGAGGAAGCGGCGCTCGCCCCCGTCGGCCGCACGGGCCCGGATGAGCGAGCGCAGGTCGGGTTCATCGCGAACGGGCTGCACGCAGGAAGGCTATTGCGCGACCCTATGAGCGGTCGGAGGGAACAGCGGGATCTGTGGAGAACCGGTGCAGCATCCACTGCCAGAGCGGGAGCATCCGGGGAACGCCCTCACGGGTGAGCGGTGTCGAGTCCTTGATGATCAGGGAGTGCGCCTTGCCGTCGCCGCCGAGGTCGGTGAGGATCGCGTGCGGGTCCGCGCCGGCGAGGGGCGGGGTGGTGTCCGTCTCGAACGGCCCGGACACGCCACTCAGCCCGAGGACGTCCCACGAGCCGGTGATGCGGGGGCCGAACGTGTCACGGACGTCGTCGATGGCGTACATCCGGTCGACCGGTGTCCGGCCAGGGCGGTCCATCCACGCTGCGTGCGACGGCCCACGGGACTCGACGGGCGAGGAGAACATCAGCGCGCCGTGGACACTGCGGATGTGCGCGATGTACGCCGCCTCTCCGCCGCCCTGCGAGTGTCCGGCCACGACGACGTCGTTCCAGACGATGCGGTCGTCGCCCTGGACGAACCGCCCCCAGCCGCCGTCGGGGTCGTGGTCGTCGAGGTAGGCGACGGCGTCGCGGAAGCGCGAGACGATGGACCCGGCCGGACTGACCGCGCTGAACTCCGACGGCCGGGTGCCGTCGAAGCGGTTCCGCTGGACCATGCCGTAGCAGCGCGCGTCCGCCTCGCACGTGCCGGACAGCGTGCGACCGAGGTTCCAGTAGTCGAGGCCGAGCACGTGGTAGCCGTCGGCCAACGCGGCCCCGAGGAACCGCTGGTACTCGGCCGGACGGGCCCGGGTCGCGGGCAGGAACAACAGGAGCGGACCGTCGGCCGACGTGCGGGCGGCGAAGTCGTCGCGGTTCGGGGTGAGCCGCTCACCGTTCACCGTGCCGAGCCGGAACCGGTGGAACTCGCCGTCAGGCCCGTGTTCGTCACCCGACGGCCGCTCGTGCACCGCGACCCGGCCGTTGTCCGCCACACGCTGGGCACCGAGGACGTTCGCGGCGACGAGCGAACCGGCCCCGATCGCCACGAGGACGATCGCGGCGAGGACCAGCAGCAGACGGTGACTCATGCCGTGATCCGCGCCCACACCTCGTCAGCGGAGCGGATCGTCTGCTCGAGCGTCCCGGTGGCGTCGACGACGTGGTCGGCGAGGGCGAGACGCTCGGCATCGCTCGCCTGGGCGGCGACGCGACGCTCGGCTTCGTCACGGGCCATCCCGCGGTGCTCGACGAGCCGTTCGATGCGCTGCGCCGCGGGGGCGTCGACCACCACGACCGCGTCGAACCGGAGCGGGCGCGAGCCGCGGGCCTCGGCGAGCAGCGGCACGTCGTAGACCACCACGGCGTCGGGGTCGGCGGCCTCGGCGGCGTCGAACGCCTGCTGCGCGAGCCGCCAGACCTCGGGGTGCGTGATGGCTTCGAGGTCCTTCCGCGCCGCGGCGTCTGCGAACACGATCGACCCGAGCGCCGGCCGGTCGAGGGAACCGTCGGCGGCGATCACCGACGGTCCGAACCGCTCGGCGACCTGCGCCAGGCCCGGGCTGCCGGGTGCCACGGCGTCCCGCGCGAGTCGGTCGGCGTCGACCACGACGGCCCCGTGCTCGGTCCAGCGCCGGGAGACGGTCGACTTGCCCGCGGCGATGCCGCCCGTGAGTCCGATGATGTGCACGGCAACAGGGTAACGACCCCGATGCCCGGAAACGCCGGAAGCCCGGCACCCTGTCAGGGGTGCCGGGCTTCCGGTCGGGACGAACCGCTCGATCAGTTGTTGGTCGAGCTGAGCTTCTCGCGGAGTGCAGCGAGCGACGCGTCGTCGGCCAGGGGGCTTGCGCCACCCGTCTCGCCGGCGAACGACGAGGTCGACGACGACGAGGAAGCCGTGGCCGGGAGGTCGAAGCCACCCTGCGCCTCGTCGGCGATGGTCTTCGCGACCTGCGCCTTGTGGGCTTCCCAACGCGCCTGGGCGGCCGCGTACTGGCCCTCCCACTCGGTGCGCTGCGTGTCGTAGCCCTCGAGCCACTCGTTGGTCTCCGGGTCGAAGCCCTCGGGGTACTTGTAGTCACCCTTGTCGTCGTACTCGGTCGGCATGCCGTAGAGCGCCGGGTCGAACTCGTCGCTCTCCGGGTCCACGCCCTCGTTCGCCTGCTTGAGGCTGAGCGAGATGCGGCGACGGTCGAGGTCGATGTCGATGATCTTGACGAAGACCTCGTCGTTGACCGACACGACCTGCTCGGCGAGCTCGACGTGCTTGTTCGAGAGCTCCGAGATGTGCACGAGCCCCTCGATGCCGTCGGCAACGCGGACGAAGGCACCGAACGGGACGAGCTTCGTGACCTTGCCCGGTGCGATCTGACCGATCGCGTGGGTGCGGGCGAAGACCTGCCACGGGTCCTCCTGCGTCGCCTTGAGCGAGAGCGACACGCGCTCGCGGTCCAGGTCGACCTCGAGGATCTCGACGGTGACTTCCTGACCGACCTCGACGACCTCGCTGGCGTGCTCGATGTGCTTCCAGCTGAGCTCGGAGACGTGGACGAGACCGTCGACGCCGCCGAGGTCCACGAACGCACCGAAGTTGACGATCGAGGACACGATGCCCTTGCGGACCTGGCCCTTGTGGAGGTTGTTGAGGAACGTCGTCCGGGACTCGGACTGCGTCTGCTCGAGGAGCGCACGGCGCGACAGGACCACGTTGTTGCGGTTCTTGTCGAGCTCGAGGATCTTGGCCTCGATCTCCTGGCCGAGGTACGGCGTGAGGTCGCGGACACGACGGAGCTCGATGAGTGAGGCGGGGAGGAAGCCACGGAGGCCGATGTCGACGATGAGACCGCCCTTGACGACCTCGATGACCGTCCCGGTCACGACGCCGTCGGACTCCTTGATCTTCTCGACGTCGCCCCACGCACGCTCGTACTGCGCACGCTTCTTCGACAGGATGAGGCGGCCTTCCTTGTCCTCCTTCTGGAGAACCAGGGCCTCGACCTCGTCGCCGACCTCGACGACCTCGTTGGGGTCGACGTCGTGCTTGATCGAGAGCTCGCGCGAGGGGATGACGCCCTCGGTCTTGTAACCGACGTCGAGGAGGACCTCGTCGCGGTCGATCTTCACGACGGTGCCGGAGATGAGATCACCGTCGTTGAAGAACTTCAGGGTCTTCTCGACCTCGGCCAGGAAGTCATCAGCCGAACCGATGTCGTTGATGGCGACCTGCTTAGGAGCCTTGGTCGTAGTGGTTGTCATGTAGAGATTGCTCCGAACGGACATGAGTCGGGCCATGGCGTGCGGGGACTCGGCCCCCGTGGTGCACCGCCGTGGCGATTGATTGAGTGGCGCGGATTGCGCCGCACAAGTCTAACCGCACCGGCGGAGGCCCCACAACCGGGCGTGTCGACGGCGCGTCACCCGACCAGCGCGGTCCGGAGGGTGTCGAGGCCGATGCTGCCGAGCGAGAGCGCCCGGTGGTGGAACGCCTTCAGGTCGAACTCGGCTCCCTCGCGCGCCGCGACCTCGTCGCGGATGGACTCCCAGACGCGCTGGCCGACCTTGTACGAGGGTGCCTGCCCCGGCCACCCGAAGTACCGGGCGACCTCGAACCGGACGAACGCCGGGTCCATGTTGACGTTCTGCCCCATGAAGTCGAGCGCGTACTCCCACGTCCAGCCGCCGCCGTCGGGGTTCGTCTTCTGCAGGTGCACGCCGATGTCGAGCACGACGCGGGCCGCACGCATCCGCTGCCCGTCGAGCATGCCGAGCCGGTCGCCGTCGTCGTCGAGGAACCCGAGCTGCTCCATCAGCCGCTCGGCGTACAGCGCCCAGCCCTCGACGTGCCCGGAGGACCCGGACAGCTGTCGGCGCCAGGTGTTCAGCTCGCCGCGGTTGTAGACGCCCTGGCTGATCTGCAGGTGGTGTCCGGGGACGCCCTCGTGGTAGACCGTCGTCTTCTCGCGCCAGGTCCCGAACTCGGTGACGCCCTCGGGCACGGACCACCACATGCGGCCGGCACGGGAGAAGTCGTCGGAGGGGCCGCTGTAGTAGATGCCGCCCTCCTGCGTGGGGGCGATCCGGCACTCCAGACGACGGATCGGGTCCGGGATGTCGAAGTAGGTTCCGGCCATCGCGGCGATCGAGGCGTCGCTCGTCTCCTGCATCCACCGCTGCAGCGCGTCGGTTCCGTGCAGGATCCGGGACGGGTCGGTGTCGAGCACCTCGATCGCCCGGGCGACGCTCGCGCCGGACTCGATGCGGTCGGCGATGCGCTCCTGCTCGTCCCGCATGCGCGCCAGTTCCTCGAGGCCCCACTCGTACGTCTCGTCGAGGTCGACGACCGCACCGAGGAACCGGCGCGAGTGCAGCTCGTAGGCTTCGCGACCGACGGCGTCCACCGGGGTGGCGAGCGGCAGCAGCTCGTGCTCCAGGAACTGCCCGAGCGAGCGGTACGCGGCCGAGGCGACCTGGGCTCCGCGGGTGAGCTCGGCGCGGAGCGTGTCCGGCACCGGCGAACCGTCGTCGAACGCGGCGCCTTCGGCGAGGCGCGCGAAGAAGCCGTCCTCGGCGCCGTTCCGCGCTGCCTGCTCGGCGACCAGGGCGACCTGGCGCTTGGCCGGGGTGACGTCTTCGCGGGTGCCCTCGAGCAGGGTCTCGCGGATGCCCTCGAGGGCGTCCGGCAGCGCGTGCAGCCGGCTCGCGATGTCCTGCCAGTCGCCCTCGGTCGCGGTCGGCATCAGGTCGATGATCTCGCGGACCGACTGCGCCGGGCTCGCGATGACGTTGAGGTCGCGGAGGTGCAGCTTGCGCTCGTACGACTCCTGCACCAGGTCCAGCTCGGCGCCGAGGTCGGCCTTCGTCACCTGGTCCACGGAGTCGACGGCGGGAGCGGCGTCGAGCGCACGCTTCGCACCGCGCGCGGCCTCGGCCATCGAGGCGGCACCGGCGGGCGAGGTGTCGCCATACTCCCCCGTGCGCCCCGGGACGCCGATGTACGTGGCGGTCGTCGGGTCGAGGTCGACGAGGGTGGTGACCCAGTCCTCGGCGACGCGGTCGACGGCGGACGGCTGGCGGACAGGACGCTCTTCGCTCATGCCCCGACCCTACCGACCCGTGGGTCGACAGGACCCCCGGGCCGCCCGGGTCAGTGGGCGGCGCTCTCCCAGTTCGGCCCCACGCCGACCGAGACGTCGAGCGGGACGCTCAGCTCGGCAGCGCTGCCCATCCGGTTGCGGAGGATCTCCTCCACACGCTCCTGCTCACCGGGCGCGACCTCGAGGATGAGCTCGTCGTGCACCTGGAGCAGCAGGTGGGACTGCAGCTCGCCCTCGCGCAGGTCGTCGGCGACCCCGAGCATCGCGATCTTGATGATGTCGGCGGCCGAACCCTGGATCGGGGCGTTCAGCGCGGCGCGTTCGGCGTTCTCACGCAGGACCCGGTTCGGGCTCTTCAGGTCGGGGAACGGGCGACGGCGACCGAAGATCGTCTCGGTGTAGCCGTCCTCGCGCGCCTGCTCGACGACGTTGCGCAGGTAGTCGCGCACCGCACCGAAGCGGGCGAAGTACTCGGTCATCAGGGTGCGGGCCTCGGACTGCTCGATGCGCAGCTGCTTCGACAGACCGAAGGCACTCAACCCGTAGGCCAGGCCGTAGGACATCGCCTTGACCTTGGTGCGCATCTCGTTGGAGACCTCGGACGGGTCGACGCCGAACACCCGGGCGCCGACGAAGCGGTGCAGGTCCTCGCCCTCGTTGAAGGCCTGGATGAGCCCCGGGTCGCCGGAGAGGTGCGCCATGATCCGCATCTCGATCTGCGAGTAGTCGGCGGTCACGAGCGTCGTGTACGGCTCGGCGACCGCGAACGCCGACCGGATCCGGCGACCGACGGCCGTCTTCACCGGGATGTTCTGCAGGTTCGGGTCGGTCGACGAGACCCGGCCGGTGCTCGTACCGGTCTGCTCGTAGCGGGTGTGGATGCGCCCGTCGACCACGGCGGCGTCGAGCGTGTCGACGATCTGCCGGAGCTTCGTGGCGTCGCGGTGCTGCAGCAGGAGCCCGAGGAACGGGTGCGGGTGCTGTTCCTGCAGGTCGGCCAGGCTCGCGGCGTCGGTCGAGAACCCGGTCTTGGTCTTGCGGGTCTTCGGCATCGCGAGCTCGGTGAACAGGACTTCCTGCAGCTGCTTCGGCGACCCGAGGTTGACCTCGTGCCCGATCTCGGCGAAGGCCTGCTGCGCGAGTTCGGCGGCGCGCTCCCCGAGTTCCTTGGACAGACCGGTGAGCACCGGGCGGTCGATGCCGACACCGATGGTCTCCATGCCGGCCAGCACCGACACGAGCGGCAGCTCGATGTCGTCGAGGACCTGCAGCGAGGACGCGTCGATCCGGGCGCGCAGGGCCGTGGTGACGCGGAGCACGAACCACGCGTGCACCCCGACGTTGACCGGGTCGGTCTCGGGGACCAGCTGGTTCGGGTCGGCCGTCGGCAGTTCTTCGCCGAGCTCCTGGTAGACGAGGTCGGACAGCGGCTGCCCCTGCTTGCCGGGCTGCGCGAGCCACCCCATGATCCGGGCGTCGCCGGCGATGCCGTTCACGACGAAGCCGGCGGTGCCGAGCGCCTTGATGGCGGCCTTGGCGTCGTGGAAGTGCTTCGGGGCGTCGGAGGCGAACCAGGCCGAGAGCTGCTCGTAGTCCTTCGCGCCGCTGCCACCCGGCACCAGCACGGCGTCGTCGTGGGTCGCGATGCCGATGGCGCTGAGGCGTCCGTCGATGACCTCGACCGCGACGCCGTAGCCGTTCGCTGCCTCGGTCGCGTTGCGGCGCTCGAGCCAGTAGCCGAGTTCTTCGTCGATCAGGGTCTTGACGAGCGGCGGGGTCGGCGCGCCGTCGGTGACGGTGCCCTCGGCAGCGGGCTCGGCGGGGTCGCCCGACCCGGCCACCTTGAAGACGCGGTCGAGCAGCGTGCGGAACTGCAGCTTGGCGAAGAGCTCGCGCACCGCGGTCTCGTCGACCGGGCGGAGCGCGACGTCGGCGGGACCGACGGGCAGCTCGACGTCGGTGACCAGGCGGTTGAGCCGGCGGTTCCGGATCGCCCGGTCCTGCTGCTCGCGCAGGTTGTTGCCGACGACGCCCTTGATCTCGTCGGCGTGCTCGAGGACGCCGTCGAGCGACCCGTACTGGGTCACCCACTTGACCGCGGTCTTCTCGCCGACCTTGTCGATGCCGATCAGGTTGTCGCTAGTCTCGCCGACCAGAGCCGCGATGTCCGGGTACTGGTGGGGTTCGATGCCGTACCGCTCGTAGACCTTGTCGCGGTCGTAGCGGGTGAGTTCGGAGACACCGCGGACCGACGGGTAGAGCAGCGTGACGTCGTCGTTGACGAGCTGGATCGAGTCGCGGTCACCGGAGACCACGTAGACCTTGAAGCCCTGGTCGGCACCCTGCTTGGAGAGGGTCGCGAGGATGTCGTCGGCCTCGTAGTCCTCTTTCGTGACGGTGGTGATGCCCATCGCCTCGAGCGCCTGCTGCAGGAGCGGGATCTGTCCCTTGAACTCGGCCGGGGTCTCGGAGCGGGTGCCCTTGTACTCGGCGTACTCACGCGTGCGGAACGAGAACCGGGAGATGTCGAACGCCACCGCCAGGTGGGTGGGCTTCTCGCGCTGCAGGAGCATCAGCAGCATCGAAATGAAGCCGTGGATCGCGTTGGTGTGCTGCCCCTCGCGGTTCACGAAGCTGTCGACCGGCAGCGCGTAGAAGGCCCGGAAGGCGAGCGAGTGGCCGTCGATGACCATGAGGGTAGGCTTTGCGGAGTCCGACACCCGGACAGCCTACCGACGCCCGCTGACACGGAAGGTCGACGCAGACCGTGACCGACGACACCACATCGACCACGATCGATCCCCGCATCGACGAACGCGGCATGGGCGAGCTTGCCGAGAAGATGGGCATGGTCATCACCGAGCTCTCGGCCGAGCGCGCGGTCGGTTCGATCCCCGTCGAGGGCAACCGTCAGCCGGTCGGCCTGCTGCACGGCGGTGCCTACGTCGTCCTCGCGGAGAGCCTCGGTTCGATGGCCGCGAACGTGCACGCCGGGCCCGGCCGCTACGCCGTCGGCATCGAGCTCAACGCCTCGCACTCCCGGAGCGCCATGAGCGGCATCGTCACGGGCACGTGCACCGCCATCCACCTGGGCGGCACGCTCACCACCCACGAGATCGTCCTGACCGACGACCAGGGTCGCCGGTGCTCCACCGTCCGGATCACGAACATGATCCGCGAGCGTCGCTGACCGACGGACCGACGGACCGACGGCTCAGTCCTCGGGCGGACGCTGCAGCAACAGGCGGGCGTCGCCGAACCCGAGCCTCCGGTAGAGCCGCTCGCCGTCCACGCTCGAGTGCACCGACGTCCGCTCCACGCCGAGTTCGTCGGCGAGCTCCAGCAGGGCCGTGACGAGCCGACCGGCGACGCCGGAACCGCGCAGCTCCGGGTGCACGTAGACCGTCTGCAGCTCAGCGGCGAACCGGTCGCCGTCGACGTGCGGCGCCGGCGGTCGCGGGTTGACCGCCAGCCACGCCATGCCGAGCACCACACCGTCCCGCTCGGCGACGACGCACCGGTGCGACTCCCGGTGGTCGACCGCGAACCCCGTCATCGCACGGCGGTACTCGTCCGGCGTCTGCACCGGCGTGCGGCCGTCCTCGTCGACGCTCCACCGCCACCGCAGGTCGGCCACCGCCGGCATGTCGTCAGGCCGGGAGGCCCGGATCACCACGTCGTCCATGGGCCCAGCCTGCCAGGTGGTCGCGGCACACGCCCCGCCCCCGGACGCAGGAACGCCGCCGACCCCAGGGGGTCCGGCGGCGTTCCGTGAGCGACGGTGGAGCGCTGGACTACTTCTTGGCGCTGAGCTGCTCGATGATCGCCTTCGCGACGTCGTGCATGGTCAGGCGGCGGTCCATCGAGGCCTTCTGGATCCAGCGGAACGCCTCGGGCTCGGTGAGGCCCATCTTCTCGTTCAGCAGGCCCTTGGCGCGGTCGACGAGCTTGCGGGTCTCGAAGCGCTCGACGAGGTCGGCGACCTCGGCTTCGAGCGTGATGATCTGCTGGTACCGCGAGAGGGCGATCTCGATCGCGGGGAGCAGGTCGTTCGGGGTGAAGGGCTTGACCACGTAGGCCAGCGCGCCGGCCTCGGTGGCACGCTCGACGAGGTCCTTCTGGCTGAACGCGGTCAGCAGGACGACGGGCGCGATGTGGTTCTTGGAGAGCTTCTCGGCTGCGGAGATGCCGTCGAGCTGGGGCATCTTGACGTCCATCACGACGAGGTCGGGGCGGAGGTCGGTCGCGAGCTGGACGGCGGTCTCACCGTCACCGGCTTCACCGACCACGTCGAACCCGTTGTCGCGGAGGATCTCCACGATGTCGAGGCGGATGAGCGACTCGTCCTCGGCGACGACGACGCGACGGGGTGCTGGTGCTGTTGCTTCTGTGTCACTCACGGACGAAAGCCTACTAGACGACGGAAGTGCCGTATCCCAGACCCACCGGTTTGGTACGAGTGGCGGGACGCGGATCCGAACCGCCCCGCACGCCGTAAGCAACTTGGTACGAGTGGCGGGACTTGAACCCGCACGCCGTGAGGCAGAGCATTTTGAGTGCCCCGTGTCTGCCGATTCCACCACACTCGCGAGGAGGCCAACACTACCAGCCCGACCCGCGCCTCCCGGCCCATCGTCGACCGTCTCAGGAGCCCTCGAGCGCCTCGATCGCCGCCACGAGACCCGCCCGCCGCGGCGACCGCCGCGGCAGCACCGCGAGCAGCGCGCGGAGCACGAGCGCGTCGGTCGCACCGTCCGGGGTGCGCGCCCACGCGAGCAGGGCGTCGACGCCGCCGTCGGCGACGACCGACTCGCGGAACCGCAGCCGCACCAGGTCACGGACCGCGTCGACGCCGGGTGCGGCGGAACCCGGCAGGACCGGTCCGGCGTAGCGGTCGACGGCCTGGAGGCGCGCCCCGCGTTCGAGCGCGGACAGCACGCCGTCGACGTCGGTCCGGACCCCGGTCACCCGGTACGGCCGCGACGTCATGGTCACGTCCGGCGCGTGCTGCGCGAGGAACCGTCGGAGCCGGACGACCTCGGCGCGCAGGGTGACGACCGAGCCCGGGTCTCCGTAGACGGCGGCGGCGAGGTCGGTCGCCGCGAGGCCGTCGGGGTGCGCGGCGAGCACGACGAGCAGTTCCGAGTGCCGGGCGGACAGCTCGACCCGGCGGTCGGCGATCCGGAGCACGGCGGTGTCGGTCCCGAGCACGGTCAGCTCGGCGGACGGCACGCGCGGCGTCCGCGCGCGTGGGCGGACCGCGGCCAGGGCCAGCTGGGCCTCGGCGGCGGCGACCGTGGCGGCGAGCAGCGACAGCGTGTGCCGCTCGACGGCTCGGTCGTCGCCCGTCAGGTCGAGCACCCCGACCGTGGTGCCGCTCGCGTCGTGCACCGGGACGGCCGTGCACGAGAACGGCTTGACGGCGTTCGCGTAGTGCTCGTCGGACCGGATCTGCACCGGACGGTCCAGACGCAGTGCCGTGCCGGGCGCGCTCGTGCCGACGCGGTCCTCCGACCAGTCGGCTCCGGGGACGAAGCCCATGTCCTCGGCGGCGCGACGCGTGGAGCGGGCGCCGTCGACCCAGACCAGACGACCCGCGGCGTCCGCGACGGCGACGACGCACCCGGCCGAGCGGGAGTCGTCGAGCAGCAGCCGACGGACCACCGGCAGCAGGGTGGCGAGGGGGCCGTCCTGCCGTACGGCGTCGAGTTCGTCGTCGTCGAGGGCGAGGACCGGGGTGGCGTCGGGGTCGACCCGGGCGGACCGCTGCCACGACGCGGCGACGAGCGGGCGGAGCCGACCGGGTGCGCGCATGCGTCCTCCGATCGACCCCACCCGCCGCTCCGTCGCGACGCCTCCGGTCAGCCTACGTCCGGGCCACCCGCGGGACCAGGCCGAGATCGGCGAGCTCGGCCTCGTCGAACATCCGCGACCGGGTGAGGAACCGTTTGCCCTCCGGGACCTCGACCGAGAACCCGCCGCCCCGACCGTCGACGACGTCGATCGTCAGGTGCGTGTACTTCCAGTACTCGAACTGCGACACCGACATGTAGACCTCGACCGGGTCCAGCCCGTCGACCTGCAACGCGCCGAGCAGGACGTCCCCCGGACCGGTCCGGAACATGCCAACGGGGTAGCACATCGGGCTCGAGCCGTCGCAGCAGCCGCCGGACTGGTGGAACATCAGCGGGCCGTGCCGGGCGGTGAGGGTGCCGAGGAGCGCCCCCGCCGCCGGCGTCACCGCGACGCGTGCGGTGTCGGGCATCAGAAGAAGCCCATCGGTCCGTCGGCGTAGGAGACGAGCAGGTTCTTCGTCTGCTGGTAGTGGTCGAGCATCATCTTGTGGTTCTCGCGCCCGATGCCGGACTGCTTGTAGCCGCCGAAGGCCGCACCCGCCGGGTACTGGTGGTAGGTGTTCGACCACACCCGCCCGGCCTGGATGTCACGTCCGGCGCGGTACAGGGTCGTGACGTCACGGCTCCACACCCCGGCGCCGAGCCCGTACAGGGTGTCGTTGGCCGTGGCGATCGCGTCGTCGTAGCCGCTGAAGGACGTCAGGGCGAGCACGGGCCCGAAGATCTCCTCCTGGAAGATCCGCATCGAGTTGTCGCCCTCGAACACCGTCGGGGTGACGTAGTAGCCGCCCGAGAGCTCGCCGCCCAGGTCCGCGCGTTCACCACCGGTCAGGAGCGTCGCACCCTCCTGCTTGCCGATGTCGATGTAGCTCAGGATCTTCTCGAGCTGGTCGTTCGACGCCTGGGCGCCGATCATCGTCGACAGGTCGAGCGGGTGTCCCTGCTTGACGGCACGGACCCGTTCCAGGCCGTCGGCGACGAACCCGTCGTAGATCTCCTTCGCCACGAGTGCCCGGGACGGACACGTGCAGACCTCGCCCTGGTTCAGGTTGAAGAACGTGAAGCCCTCGAGCGCCTTGTCGTAGAAGGAGTCCTTCTCGGCCGCCACGTCGGGGAAGAACACGTTCGGGCTCTTGCCGCCGAGCTCGAGCGTCACCGGGATGAGGCTCTGCGAGGCGTACTGCATGATCAGCCGCCCGGTGGTGGTCTCCCCCGTGAAGGCGATCTTCCGGATGTCCGGGTGCTGCGCGAGCGGTGCGCCGACCTCGATGCCGAAGCCGTTGACGACGTTGAGCACCCCGGCGGGCAGCAGGTCGCGGATGAGCTCGACGAGCACGTGGATGGACGCCGGGGTCTGCTCGGCGGGCTTCAGCACGACGCAGTTGCCGGCGGCGAGGGCCGGTGCGAGCTTCCACACCGCCATCAGGATCGGGAAGTTCCACGGGATGATCTGCCCGACGACGCCGAGCGGTTCGTGGAAGTGGTAGGCCACGGTGTCGTGGTCGATCTCGCCGGCGGAGCCCTCCTGCGCACGGATCGCCCCGGCGAAGTACCGGAAGTGGTCGATGGCGAGCGGGATGTCCGCACCGAGGGTCTCGCGGATCGGCTTGCCGTTCTCCCACGTCTCGGCGACGGCGAGCATCTCGAGGTGCTCCTCCATGCGGTCCGCGATCTTGTTGAGGATGACCGCGCGCTCGGCCGCGCTCGTCCGGCCCCAGGCCGGGAACGCCTTCCATCCGGCGGCGACGGCGCGGTCGACGTCCGTCGAGTCGCCGCGGGCGACCTCGGTGAAGACCTTGCCCGTGACGGGCGTCGGGTTCTCGAAGTACTGCCCACTGGCGGACGGCACGTACTCGCCGCCGATGAAGTGGTCGTACCGGGAGCGGTACTCGACCAGGGAGCCGGGCTCGCCGGGTGCGGCGTAGCTGGTGGGCGAGGGTGCGATGGTCATGGTGGTGCCCTTTCGACGACGCTGTCGGGGCGCACGGGTCGCGCGCCTGCTCCGCACGGTACGACCGCGGGGGTTGCAGGTCGTTGCACGGTCCGGGGCTCCGACGGGTAGCGTGCTGGACACCAGCGCTGGCGATCAGGGAGGAGCGCTCGTGGATTCTCGTGCCGTCAGGACGTTCCGGGTGTTCGTCGTCGTCACCGCCGTCGTCGCCATCGCACTGGGCATCGTGGCCATCGTCTGGCCCCGCCCGTCGCTCGTGCTCGTGGCGCTGCTGTTCGGCGTGTACCTCGTCGTGGCCGGGGCACTGCGCGTCTTCGCCGCGGTGCGGGGCCACGGCACCCGCCCGGTGTGGCGGTGGACGTCCGGCATCGTCGGCGGCCTGGTCGCGGTCGCGGGGCTCGTGACGCTGCTCGACCCGGCGATCCCGCTCGTCGTCTACGCCGTGCTCGCCGGGGTCGGGTTCCTGATCGAGGGGGTCGCCGCGATCGTCGGCGGCTTCGTCGGCCACCCGGGATCATCTCGCGTCCCGACCGTCGTCAGCGGCGTGCTGTCGATCATCGGGGGCATCGTCGTGCTCGTCGCGCCCGGACTCGCGCTCACCGTCTTCATGGTCTTCGCGGGCATTGCGCTCATCGTCGTCGGGGCCGCGGCCCTGCTGCTCCTGCCGCCGCGGGCCGCCGTCCGCCGGTAGCCGCGGCGCGCCGCCGTCCGCCGCTAGGCCGACCCGGTGCCGAAGAGCAGCCCGAGTGCGTAGGTGACGATCGCCGCACCGAACCCGATGGCGAGCTGCCGGAAGGCGCGCTTGCCGGGAGACGCTCCGCTCAGCACGCCGACGACGGCACCGGTGCCGAGCAGGGCGATGCCCACCAGCCCGCCGGCCACCGCGATCGCCGGCCACCCCTGCATGCCGAACAGGAACGGCAGCACCGGGATGATCGCGCCCGACGCGAAGAAGCAGAAGCTCGACACCGCGGCGCTCAGGCCGGTGCCGACCGCCTCGTGGTCGTCCGTGACCGCGGTGGAACCGGTCGCCGGACGCCGCTCACCGATGCCGGACAGCACCTGTGCGGCGTGCTCGGTCGCCTCGGCCTCGGACATCCCGCGCGCCCGGTAGACCAGGGCGAGCTCGTTCGCGTCGACGTCGAGGTCCGACACCGCCCTGCCGGCCTCGGGGTGCGGCGCGGACGCCTCGAGCAGCTCGCGCTGCGACCGGACGGAGACGTACTCCCCCGCCCCCATCGACAAGGCGCCGGCCAGCAGGCCGGCGATGCCGCTCAGCAGCACGAAGTGCCGGTCGGCACCGGACGCGCTGATGCCGATGATGAGCGCCAGGTTGGACACCAGGCCGTCGTTCGCGCCGAACACCGCCGCCCGGAACGTGCCGGACAGCCGCATCCGGCCGCGGTTCGCGAGCCCGCGCACGACCTCGCCGTGGATCCGCTCGTCGGCGGCCATCCGCGCGGTCGCGTCCGAGTCGTCGGCGTACGGCGAGCGGTCCTCGGCGCGCTGCATGAGCGCGAGGACGAAGACCGACCCGAACCGCTTGGCCAGCACGGCGAGCACCCGGGTGCGCAGGCTCCCCCGCCGCGGCCGTCCGACGTCGTCGCCGAGCAGGTCGAGCCAGTGGTCGGCGTGCCGTCCCTCGGCCTCGGCCAGCGCGGCGAGGATCTCGCGCTCCTCGCCGGAACGGCGGGCGGCGAGGTTGCGGTACACGGCCGCCTCGGCGCGTTCGTCGGCCAGGTAGCGACGCCAGCGGCGGACGTCGGCGCGCGGCGCCGGGGTGTCGGATCGGAGGCTCACAGCGACCATCCTGCCGCCTGCGGCCGACGTCCGGTCACCACCAGGGCCGTGGAGACGCGGCAGGGCGCGGACCGGAAGCGGTCGGTGCTGCTCGCACCGGGCCTCCAGTCCGCGCCCTGGTGGGGACGGATCCTCGGGATCAGTCCCGGACGTACGCCGGCGCGGCCTCGGCGTGGGCGTCGCCCACCCGGTGCACGCGCAGGTCGTTCGTCGAGCCCTCGATGCCGGGAGGGGACCCGGCCGTCACGATGACGCGGTCGCCGGGGGCGGCCAGGCCGTTCTCGAGGAGGACGTCGTCCACCTGCGAGAAGAGCTCGTCGGTGTGGGTCTTCCGCTCCACCAGGAACGAACGGACACCCCACGTGAGGGCCATCCGGCGGCGCGTGGCCTCGTTCGGGGTGAAGGCGATGATCGGCAGACCGTGGCGCAGGCGCGACATGCGGCGGGCCGAGTCGCCGGACTCGGTGAAGACGCAGAGGTACGACGCCTCGGTGAACTCGGCGATCTCGACGGCGGCGAGGGTGATCGCTCCGCCGAGGGTGCGCGGCTTGGTGCCGAGCGGGGCGATGCGCTCGAGCCCGTGGTCCTCGGTGGACTCGACGATGCGTGCCATGGTGCGGACGGTCTGCACCGGGTACTCACCGACGCTCGTCTCACCGGACAGCATGACCGCGTCGGCACCGTCGAGGACGGCGTTGGCGACGTCGGACGTCTCGGCGCGCGTGGGGATCGGCGACGAGATCATCGACTCGAGCATCTGCGTCGCCACGATGACCGGCTTCGCCATGCGGCGGGACAGCTCGACGGCGCGCTTCTGCACGATCGGGACGGCCTCGAGCGGGAGCTCGACGCCGAGGTCACCGCGGGCGACCATGATGCTGTCGAAGGCGTCGATGATCTCCTCGAGGGCGTCGACGGCCTGGGGCTTCTCGACCTTGGCGATGACCGGCAGGCGCTTGCCCTCTTCGTCCATGATCTCGTGGGCACGCACGACGTCGCTCGCGTTGCGCACGAACGACAGCGCGATGAGGTCGGCGCCCTGACGGATGGCCCAGCGCAGGTCGGCCTCGTCCTTCTCGCTCAGCGCGGGGACGTTGACGGCGACACCGGGCAGGTTGATGCCCTTGTTGTTGGACACCGTGCCCGGGACGACGACCTCGGTGCGGACCCGCACGCCGTCGGTGTCGAGGACACGGAGGCGGACACGGCCGTCGTCGATGAGCAGCGGGTCACCGGGCTTGACGTCCTGCGGCAGGCCCTTGAACGTCGTGCCGCAGATCTCCTTCGAGCCGGGGACGTCCTCGGTCGTGATGGTGAAGATGTCACCGACCGCCAGGTCGTGCGGGCCGTCGGCGAACCGAGCCAGACGGATCTTCGGACCCTGCAGGTCGACGAGGATCGCGACGGGCTTGCCGAGTTCTTCGGCGGCACGACGGACGTTGACGTAGTTGGCCTCGTGGACGCTGTAGTCACCGTGGCTGAGGTTGAGGCGGGCGACGTCGACGCCCGCTTCGATGATCTCCTTGACGGTCTCGTAGTCCGACGTTGCCGGTCCGAGCGTCGAAACGATCTTTGCGCGTCTCAATGGATTCCTTCGTGGTGGTGGATGGAGCTTGGGTTTCCGCGCTGTGGGGCCGCGCGGAACGAAGCGAGGCCACCAGCACCCTACCGAGTGCTGGTGGCCTCATGCTCACGGGAGCGTGAGCATCTGGTGGAGACGGTCCGCCGTCTGGCGGCGGCCCGACATCTGGTGCGCGTCCGACATCAGACGGAGATCGCCCGGTCGGTCGCCTTGACCGGTGCCGGCAGGATCGTGGAGCCCTCGAGGTACTCGTCGACCTGTGCGGCCGCGGCACGGCCCTCGGCGATCGCCCACACGATGAGCGACTGCCCACGACCCGCGTCGCCGGCGACGAACACGCCGGCCTCGTTGGTCGCGTAGTCGGCACGGCGGTCGAGCGCCCCGGAGACCGTGGTCGGCAGACCGAGCTGCGGCTCGATCGTGTCCGACTCGGGACCGGTGAAGCCCATCGCGATGAGGACGAGGTCGGCCGGGATCTCCCGCTCGCTGCCCGCCTTCGGGACCCGTCGGCCGTCGAGGTACTCGGTCTCGGCGACCCGCAGTGCTCGGACCTCGCCGGCGTCGTTCGACAGGAACTCGACGGTGGAGGCGAGGAAGTGCCGCTCGCCGCCCTCTTCGTGGGCGCTCGTGATCTCGAACACGGTCGGGAACATCGGCCACGGCTGGTCGGACGGACGCTCGAGCGGCGGCTGCTTGCCGATCGCCAGGTTCGTCACGCTCAGCGCGCCCTGGCGGTGGGCGGTACCGATGCAGTCCGCGCCGGTGTCACCGCCGCCGATGACGACGACGTGCTTGCCCTCGGCCGTGATCTGGTTGTCGACGGTCGTGCCCGCGTTCGCCTTGTTCTGCTGGACCAGGTAGTCCATGGCGAAGTGCACGCCCTCGAGGTCGCGCCCCGGGATCGGCAGGTCGCGCGGCACCGTGGCACCGGTGGCGACGACGACCGCGTCGTAGCGTGACTTCAGGTCGTCCCAGGTGATGTCCCTGCCGATCTCGACCCCGGCACGGAACCGGGTGCCCTCGGCCTGCATCTGGGCGAGGCGCGCGTCGATCTGGCGCTTCTCCATCTTGAAGTCCGGGATGCCGTAGCGGAGCAGGCCGCCGATGCGGTCGTCCCGCTCGTAGACGGCGACCGTGTGGCCGGCACGCGTGAGCTGCTGCGCGGCGGCGAGCCCGGCGGGGCCGGAGCCCACGACGGCGACGGTCTTGCCCGTCAGGCGCTCCGGCGGGTGCGGGGTGACCCAGCCGTTCTGGAACGCCTGGTCGATGATCGAGACCTCGACCTGCTTGATCGTCACCGGGGGCTGGTTGATGCCGAGCACGCACGACGACTCGCACGGGGCGGGGCAGAGCCGACCCGTGAACTCCGGGAAGTTGTTCGTCTCGTGCAGGCGCTCGATCGCCTGTCGGCCCTCACCGCGCCAGGTCAGGTCGTTCCACTCCGGGATCAGGTTGCCGAGCGGGCAGCCCTGGTGGCAGAACGGCACGCCGCAGTCCATGCAGCGGCCGGCCTGGCGCTTCAGGACACCGGACTCCTGCTGCTCGTAGACCTCTTTCCAGTCCATGAGCCGCACGGGCACGGGTCGCCGGGGCGGGAGTTCGCGTTCCTGGACCTTCAGGAATCCCTTGGGGTCAGCCACCGGTCACCTCCAGGGTTGTGATGAGCTCTGTCGATTCCGGACGTGCGTGACGGTCAGCCACCGGTCACCTCCATGATCCGATTCCAAACGATGTCACCGTCGGGGTCGAGCCCCTCGTCGACGGCCTGTCTGCGCGTCTCGAGCACCGCCGCGTAGTCGCGCGGCAGCACCTTGACGAAGTCGCTCAGGTCTCCGGACGCCAGCAGGTCGGACGCGAGCGTCGACCCCGTCTCGTCGGCGTGCCGGGTGAGCAGGTCGGTGACGATCTCGACGTCGGCGCTGTCGAGCGCCTCGAGCCGGAGTTCGCCGGACGCCAGGGCGTCGGTGTTGACGTGCTCCTCGCGGAGCCCACGGACGTACGCCGTGCCGCCGGACATGCCGGCACCGAGGTTCCGGCCGGTCTCGCCGAGGATGAGCGCGAGCCCGCCCGTCATGTACTCGAGCGCGTGGTCGCCCACGCCCTCGACGACGGCCGTTGCACCGGAGTTCCGCACCAGGAACCGCTCGCCCACGATGCCGCGGATGAACATGCTGCCCTGGGTGGCGCCGTACCCGATGACGTTGCCGGCGATGACGTTCTCGGCGGGGTCGAAGCCCGAACCGGCGTCGGGGCGGACGACGATCTGGCCGCCGGAGAGCCCCTTGCCGACGTAGTCGTTGCTGTCGCCGATGAGTCGCAGCGTGATGCCCGCCGGCAGGAACGCGCCGAGCGACTGCCCGGCGGAACCGCGCAGCGTCACGTCGATCGAACCGTTCGGCAGACCGTGTTCGCCGTGCCGCAGGGTCACCTGGTGGCCGAGCATGGTGCCGACGGCACGCTCGGTGTTGCGGATGGGCAGGTCGAGCGCGATCGAACCGCCGTGGTCGAGCACGTCCGCGGTCTGCTGGATGAGCTGCACGTCGAAGTGCTGGTCCAGCTCGTGGTCCTGCTCGCGGTGGTGGCGGCGCGGTTCGGCGTCGTCGAAGTGCGGCCCCTTGAGCACCGGCGCGAGGTCGAGCCCCGAGGCCTTCCAGTGCTCGACGGCACGGTCGACGTCGAGCGCGTCGGTCTGCCCGATGGCCTCGTCGAGGCTGCGGAAGCCGAGCTCGGCGAGGAGCTCGCGGACCTCCTGCGCGATGAACTCGAAGAAGTTCACGACGAACTCGGGCTTGCCGGAGAACCGCTTGCGGAGCTCGGGGTTCTGCGTGGCGACGCCGACCGGGCAGGTGTCCAGGTGGCAGACGCGCATCAGGATGCAGCCCTCGACCACGAGCGGCGCGGTCGCGAAGCCGTACTCCTCGGCACCGAGCAACGCGGCCACGACGACGTCGCGCCCGGTCTTCATCTGCCCGTCCACCTGCACGACGACGCGGTCGCGCATGCCGTTCAGCATGAGCGTCTGCTGGGTCTCGGCCAGGCCGATCTCCCACGGGGTGCCGGCGTGCTTGAGCGAGTTCAGCGGGCTCGCGCCGGTGCCGCCGTCGTGGCCGGACACGAGCACGACGTCGGCCAGGGCCTTCGTCACACCGGCCGCGACCGCACCGATGCCGGACTGGCTCACGAGCTTCACGTGGACGCGGGCGGCCGGGTTGGCGCGCTTGACGTCGAAGATCAGCTGCTTGAGGTCCTCGATGGAGTAGATGTCGTGGTGCGGCGGCGGCGAGATGAGGCCGACGCCCGCGGTGGCGTGCCGGGTGCGGGCCACCCACGGGTAGACCTTCGCCGGGGGCAGCTGACCGCCCTCGCCGGGCTTCGCGCCCTGCGCCATCTTGAGCTGGATGTCGGTGGCGTGCGTGAGGTACATGCTCGTCACGCCGAACCGGCCGGAGGCGACCTGCTTGATCGCGCTGCGGCGCTCGGGGTCGAGGAGCCGGTCGACGTCCTCGCCGCCCTCGCCCGTGTTCGATCGCCCACCGAGCCGGTTCATCGCGATGGCGAGCGTCTCGTGGGCCTCCTTCGAGATGGACCCGTAGGACATCGCACCGGTGTTGAACCGCTTGACGATCGACTCGATCGACTCGACCTCGTCGAGCGCGATGGGCTTCCGAGCGCCCTGCTTGAACCGGAACAGCCCGCGGAGCGTCATGAGCTGCTCGGACTGGTCGTCCACGGCGCTCGAGTACTCGCGGAAGATGTCGTACCGGCGGGCACGCGTGGCGTGCTGCAGGCGGAACACCGTGTCCGGGTTGAACAGGTGCGGCGGGCCCTGACGGCGCCACTGGTACTCGCCACCGATCTGCAGCCGCTCGTGGGAGAGCACGGCACCGTCCTGCGGGTACGCCTGGGCGTGCCGCTCGGCGTTCTCCTTGGCGATGACGTCGATGTCGACGCCGCCCAGGATCGACGAGGTGCCCGTGAAGTACTTGTCGACGAACTCCTGGCTGAGCCCGACGGCCTCGAACGCCTGCGCACCGGCGTAGCTGGACACCGTGGAGATGCCCATCTTCGACATGATCTTCAACACGCCCTTGCCGAGCGCCTTGATGACGTTCTTGACGGCCTGCTCCGGGGTGATCCCGGGGATCATGCCGGCGCGGACCAGGTTCTCGCAGGTCTCCATCGCCAGGTAGGGGTTGATCGCCGAGGCGCCGTACCCGATGAGGGTCGCCACGTGGTGGACCTCGCGCACGTCGCCGGCCTCGACGATGAGCCCGACCTTCATGCGCTGCTCGGTGCGGATCAGGTGGTGGTGGACCGCGGCGAGGAGCAGGAGGCTCGGCACCGGTGCCTGCTCGGAGTTGCCGTCGCGGTCGGACAGCACGATGAACTGCTTGCCGGACTCGATCGCGGCGTCGACCTCGTCGCACACGGCGGCGATGCGCTTCTGCATCGCCTTCTTGCCGGCGTCGACGCGGTACAGGCCCTTGATCGTGACGGTCAGGTGGCGACCCGACTCGGTCTCGAAGTGCTGGACCTTGGCGAGCTGGTCGTTGTCGATCACCGGGAAGTCGAGCGTGATCTGCTTCGCGTGCTCGGGACCGGCGGAGAGCAGGTTGCGCTCCGGACCGAGCCCCATCCCCATCGAGGTGATGACCTGCTCACGGATCGAGTCGAGCGGCGGGTTGGTCACCTGCGCGAACTGCTGCGTGAAGTAGTCGAAGAGCAGTCGCGGACGCTCCGACAGCACGGCGATCGGGGTGTCCGAGCCCATCGCGCCGAGGGGTTCGGCTCCCGCTGCCGCCATCGGGCGCAGCAGGATCCGGACCTCTTCCTCGGTGTACCCGAACGCGCGCTGCCGACGGGTGACCGAGGCCGGGGTGTGCACGATGTGCTCGCGCTCCGGCAGGTCGTTGAGGTTGATGCGGCCGGCTTCGAGCCAGTCACCCCAGGGACCCGAGGCAGCGAGTTCGCGCTTGACCTCGTCGTCCTCGATGATGCGGCCGGCCTCGGTGTCCACCAGGAACATCCGGCCCGGACGCAGGCGCCCCTTGCGCACGACCTTGGCGGCCGGCACGTCGATGACCCCGGTCTCGGAGCCCATCACGATGAGGCCGTCGTCCGTGACCAGGAAGCGTCCGGGGCGCAGGCCGTTGCGGTCGAGGGTGGCGCCGACGAGCGAGCCGTCGGTGAAGGTGATCGCGGCGGGGCCGTCCCACGGCTCCATGAGCATCGAGTGGTACTCGTAGAACGCGCGGAGGTCCGGGTCCATCCCGACCTGGTTCTCCCACGCCTCTGGCACCATCATCGACACGGCGTGCGGCAGGGTCCGGCCGGTCAGGGTCAGCAGCTCGAGGACCTCGTCGAACGAGGCCGAGTCGCTCGCCCCCGGGCTCACGATGGGCAGGAGCGGGGCCATGTCGCCGAGCAGTTCGCTCTCGAGCTGCGACTGCCGGGCGCGCATCCAGTTGCGGTTGCCGCGCACGGTGTTGATCTCACCGTTGTGGGCGATCGTCCGGAACGGCTGCGCGAGCGGCCACGACGGGAACGTGTTGGTGGAGTAGCGCGAGTGCACGATCGCGAGCTTCGACGCGAAGCGCTCGTCGCTGAGGTCCGGGTAGAACGGCTCGAGCTGGAGCGTCGTGACCATGCCCTTGTAGACCATGGTGCGGCTCGACAGCGACATGAAGTACAGGTCGTTGTCGTGCTCGGCGCGCTTGCGGAGCCGGAAGGCCTGGCGGTCCAGCGCGATGCCGCTCCACGAGGCACCGTGCACGTCGTGCCGGATGGAGGCGACGAACAGCTGCTCGAACGCCGGCATCGCGGCACGGGCGAGCGTTCCGAGGACCTCCGGACGCACCGGGACCTCGCGCCACCCGAGGACCTTCAGGCCCTCTTCGCGGGCGAGCCGCTCGACGGCACCCTTCACCGCGTGGCGCGCGTCGTCGTCCAGGGGCAGGTAGGCGGTACCGACGGCGTACTCCCCCGCGGCCGGCAGCTCGAAGGGCACGACGGCCCGGAGGAACTCGTCGGGCACCTGGCACAGGATGCCCGCGCCGTCACCGGTGCCCGCGTCGGAGCCCACGGCACCGCGGTGCTCGAGGTTCCGGAGCGCACCGAGCGCCGCGTCGACGATGTCGTGACCGGGTGTGCCGCGCAGGGTCGCGACCATCGCGAGTCCGCAGGCGTCCTTCTCGTTCGCCGGGTCGTACATGCCCGTGGCGTCCGGGATCGCGGAGAAGCGGCGGTGCGGCGGCACGAGGCTCGTCGGTGCCGAGGGCTGGGTTGGCTGGAGCGCCATGGGGAACCGTCCTCACGAGGAAGTGGAACAGGGACAGCGGTGGCCCGGTGGTGCGTTCCGCCCGAGCGGGCGGGACTGGTGCCCGTGCCCGCCGTCAGTGAGTTGCCCTGCCGGCCGGCGAGGTTGCTGGGCCCCGCTTGTGGCGGAGACCGTCTGGTGCTGCTGGTGGTGCTGCGCGTGACCGGTGGTCGTCGGGAGCGGGTGCTCCCACCACGGGATCAGCGAGTGGTCGTGACCGGTTCGTCGCTCGTGACGCCGTCTGCTGCGTCGTCGTCGTGCTCCGAGAAGGTGTCCTCGGAGTCTACAACGGAGGTCGGACGGGGCCCGCGACCCGGCAGGTACGGGCTCGGCTCCTTGCCGGTGTGCCGGCGGCTCTGCACCACGAAGATCAGGATGCCGATGACGACCGCGGCGAGGGCCACCCACACGTTGGTGCGGACCCCGAAGAAGGTCTCGCTCGTGTCGACGCGGATGGACTCGAGCACCGAGCGTCCGGCGCCGTACCAGATCAGGTACAGGCCGAGGACCTTGCCCCACTGCAGCGTGAACTTGCGCGCGAGGAACAGGATGACGACGACACCGAGGACGTTCCAGATGATCTCGTACAGGAACGTCGGGTGGAACAGCGTGCCCTCGGGCAGGCCCTTCGGGAACGCGGCGTTGCTCGAGTCGATCTCGAGGCCCCAGGGCAGGCTCGTCGGCATGCCGAAGAGCTCCTGGTTGAAGTAGTTGCCCAGACGGCCGAACGCCTGTGCGAGCAGGACGCCCGGCACCACGGCGTCGATGAACGAGGTGAACCGCAGGCCCACCTGGCGGCAGCCGATCCACGCGCCGACCGACCCGAGGATGAGTGCGCCGAAGATGGCGAGCCCGCCCTCCCAGATGTACAGGAAGGACAGCGGGTCGATGCCTGGGCCGAAGTAGTCGGACACGTGGGTGAACACGTGGAAGAGGCGACCGCCGATGATGCCGGCGGGCACGGCCCAGATCGCGATGTCGATGATGATCCAGCGCTCGACGCCGCGGGCGTTGAGTCGGCGGTTCGCCAGGACGACCGCGGCCACGATCCCGATCAGGATGCAGATCGCGTACGCGTGGATGCGGAAGTCGAGGGGCAGCGACCAGCCGAACGCGTCGCGCAGCCAGGCGGTCAGGTCGAAGTACTGCCAGGCGGTGCTCGGGCTCGGGATGCTCAGGAGGGGCATGGAGGTGCTGTCGCCTTTCGGAACTGACGGGGCGCGGTCGACGTGGCGTCGGCCTCGCTCACTGTAGCGCGGGTCGCGGGCCCGACAGGAACTGGACTAGCGGCGGCGGGCGCCGGTGGCGAGGTCGGCGGCACGGTCGGCCACACCCTGCACACCGAGGTCGGCCAGCGCGCGGACGAACGCGGACCCGACGATGGCACCGTCGGCGTACTCGAGCACCTCGCCGACCTGCTCGGCCGTCGAGATCCCGAGACCCACGCAGGTGCGCTCGACCCCGGCGTCGCGCAGGCGCGACACCACCGTGCGTGCGGCGACGTCGACCCCGGCCCGGGCACCGGTCACACCCATCGTGGAGACGGCGTAGACGAACCCACGGCTGGCCTCGACCGCCTGGCGCATGCGCTCGTCCGACGAGGACGGTGCCGCGAGGAAGACCCGGTCGAGCCCGGTCCGCTCGGAGGCCTCGGTCCACGCCGAGGCCTCGTCGGGGATGAGGTCGGGCGTGATGAGGCCGGCGGCTCCGGCGGCGACGAGGTCGTCGGCGAAGCGGTCCACGCCGTAGCGCAGCACCGGGTTCCAGTAGGTCATGACGAGCACCGGCACGTCGGCCCGCTCGGTGATCTGCTGCACGGCGTCGAAGACCTGTGCGACCCGGAAGCCGTTCGCCAGGCTCTCCTCGGCCGCCCGCTGGATCACGGGGCCGTCCATCACCGGGTCCGAGTACGGCAGGCCGAACTCGATGACGTCCACGCCGTTCTCGGCGAGGGCGACGGCGGCGTCGACGCTGGTCTGCAGGTTCGGGTACCCGGCGGGCAGGTAGCCGACGACGGCTCCGGCGCGCTCGGCGTTGGCGGTGTCGATCGTCGTGGCGACGGTCCGGTTCGTGGTCACAGCTGCACCGCGTTCTCGTCGAGGATGCCGAAGTAGCGACTGGCGGACGCGACGTCCTTGTCGCCCCGGCCGGACAGGTTCACGAGCACGACGCCCTCGGGGCCGAGCTCCTTGCCGAGCTTCATGGCACCGGCGAGGGCGTGGGACGACTCGATCGCCGGGATGATGCCCTCGGTCTGGCTCAGCAGGCGGAACGCCTCCATCGCCTCGGTGTCGGTGATCGGCTGGTACTTCGCGCGGCCGATCGACGCCAGGTACGCGTGCTCCGGTCCGACGCTCGGGTAGTCGAGTCCGGCGGAGATGCTGTGGCTCTCGATCGTCTGGCCGTCCTCGTCCTGCATCAGGTACGACTTCGCACCCTGCAGCACGCCCTCGCGACCGAGCGTGATGCTCGCCGCGTGCCGACCGGTCTCGACGCCGTCGCCGCCGGCCTCGAAGCCGTGCAGCGCGACGGACTCGTCGTCGAGGAACGCCTCGAAGATGCCCATCGCGTTCGATCCGCCGCCGACGCAGGCCGCGACGGCGTCCGGCAGGCGCCCGACGCGGTCGAGGACCTGCTGGCGCGCTTCCTCGCCGATGACCTTGTGGAACTCGCGCACCATCTCGGGGAACGGGTGCGGACCGGCGACCGTGCCGAGCAGGTAGTGCGTCGACTCGACGTTGGCCACCCAGTCGCGCAGGGCGTCGTTGATGGCGTCCTTCAGGGTGCGCGAGCCGGTCTCGACGGGGATGACCTCGGCGCCGAGCAGGCGCATCCGGGCCACGTTGAGGGCCTGTCGCTCGGTGTCCACGGCGCCCATGTAGACGACGCACTCCATGCCGAACAGCGCGGCAGCGGTCGCGGTGGCGACGCCGTGCTGGCCGGCACCGGTCTCGGCGATCAGCCGGGTCTTGCCGAGCCGACGGGCGACGAGGGCCTGGCCGAGGACGTTGTTGATCTTGTGGGAACCGGTGTGGTTCAGGTCCTCGCGCTTCAGGATCACCCGAGCGCCACCGGCGTGCTTCGCGAACCGCGGCACCTCGGTGATGATCGACGGGCGCCCGGTGTAGTCGCGCTGCAGCTCGTCGAGCTCCGCACGGAACGCCGGGTCCGCCCAGGCCTGACGGAAGGCGGCCTCGAGCTCGTCGAGCGCGAGGACGAGGGACTCGGGGACGAAGCGTCCGCCGAAGTCACCGAAGTAGGGGCCGTGCAGGTCGCGGAGTGAGGTCACGATGTGTCTCCCGGGACGAGTCCGACGCGGCCGGTGGGCCGCGTCGGACGGGTGGAACGTGCGGCCGCGGTCGGCGGCCTCGATGCGTGGGCGGTCCGGGCCGCCGGTCAGCGGTCCGGTGAGCCGGTCAGGCCTGGTCGGCGGCGTCGACGAACGACGCCAGGGTCGCGGCGGGGTCGTCACCCGTCACGAGCGCTTCGCCGACCAGCACGACGTCGGCGCCGGCTGCCCGGTAGTGGGCGACGTCGGCCGGACCGGAGACCGCGGACTCGGCGACCCGCACGACCCCGGTGGGGATGCGGTCGGCGAGCGACCCGAACAGGTCGCGGTCGAGCGAGAAGTCGGTCAGGTCACGGGCGTTGACGCCGAGGATGCGGGCGCCGGCGTCGAGGCCACGCGTGACCTCGTCACCGGAGTGCGCCTCGACCAGCACGCGCATGCCGAGTTCTTCGGCCAGGGTGTGCAGTTCGACCAGGCGGGCCTGTTCGAGCGCCGCCACGATGAGCAGCACGACGTCGGCTCCGGACGCCCGGGCCTCGATCACCTGGTACGGGTCGGCGATGAAGTCCTTGCGGAGCACGGGGACCCCGACGCGGGCCTTCACGGCTTCGAGGTCGGCGAGACTGCCGAGGAACTTGCGGCCCTCGGTCAGGACGCTGATCGTCGAGGCCCCACCACGCTCGTAGTCGGCGGCGAGGGCAGCCGGGTCGGCGATCGCGGCCATCGACCCGCGGGACGGGCTGGCGCGCTTGACCTCGGCGATGATCTTCACCCGGTCGCCCGGGCTCAGGAACGCGAGGGCGTCGAGCGGCGACGCCACCCGGTCGAGGTCGCGTTCGACGTCCGAGTACGGACGGTCGACACGACGGGCGGCGGCGTCCTCGAGCGCGCCCGCGACGAGGGTCTCGAGCACGTTCGGCATCGGGAGACCCCTACTCGCCGTGGTGCTTGGGGACGAACTTCGGACCGTCGACGCCGTAGCCGGCCTTCTTCATCACGCCACCGACGATGAGGCCGATGAGGACGACGCCAGCGGAGGCCCAGACGCCCCACGGCTGGTCGAACCAGAAGAACAGCGTGCCTGCCGCGAATCCGATCAGCATGATCACGACGGCGGTCCAGGCGGCCGGCGAGTGGCCTTCGCCGAGTTCTGCGGGCTCAGTGTTGCTCACGGTGCTCCTCGTTCTGCTCCGGCGTCGTCGGTCGAGCGACGCCCTGTCGATCCTACCGTGTCGTCACTCGGCGCCCCCGCGCCCGCGCCGTCGGCGGTGGTCGGGTCCACGCCCGCGCTCAGGTCGTCCCAGTCGACGACCGCGTCGCGCTGGACGGGTGCTGCCGCGCGTGCCGCCGCGGCGGCTCCGGCGGTCGCTGCGCCGTACTTCCGGCTCGGGCCGGGCCAGGCACGCTGGACCACGATGACGACCACACCGAGCAGCACGGCGAGCACGCCGCCCGCGATCCCGACGGCGGGCCACGGGCTCACGGAGACGCTCGACACGACACCGCGGACGGCGCCGAGGTCACTGACCCCGGCGACCTCGCCGACGGCACCGCGTGCAGCGGCGATCGGGTCACGGAGTGCGGTGATCCCGCTGACGACGACCCCGAGGCCGAGCAGGATCTCGACGGCGGCGAGCACGATGCGCAGCACACGTCCGGCGATGGTCATCGCCAGGAAGAGCGCGAGGCTCGCGATCGCCAGCGCGGTGTACTGCGGCACGACCGCCGCCCCGTCGGCCGAGACCGTCGAGGTGACGGCGGCGCCCGCGTGCAGGCGCACGGTGAACCAGGTCTGGGTCCAGGCGAGCATGATGACGCCGGCGACCAGGAGCCCGGCGACGACGACGATCGGACGCGATCGCTTCACGAGCGGACCTCGCGCATCCGGTTGGCCGTGGCGACGGCACGCAGCGGGGCGGCGGCCTTGTTGACCGCCTCGACGTGCTCGGTCTCCGGGTCGGAGTCCGCGACGAGTCCGGCACCGGCCTGCACGCGGGCGACGCCGTCCTTGATCAGGGCGGTGCGGATCGCGATCGCCAGGTCGGCGTCACCGGCGAAGTCGAAGTACCCGACGACACCGGCGTACGCACCGCGCTTCGCCGGCTCGAGCTCGTCGATGATCTCGAGCGCACGCGGCTTCGGCGCGCCCGAGAGCGTGCCGGCCGGGAACGTCGCCCGGAACACGTCGATCGCCGAGGCGTCGGGACGCACCCGCCCCTCGACGCTCGACACCAGGTGCATGATGTGGCTGAACCGCTCGACGGTCATGAACTCGGTGACGCTGACGGTGCCCGGCTCGCACACCTTCTGCAGGTCGTTGCGGGCGAGGTCGACGAGCATCAGGTGCTCGGCGCGCTCCTTCGGGTCGCCGAGCAGGTCCTCGCCGAGGTGGACGTCCTCTTCCGGGGTCGCACCACGCGGGCGCGACCCGGCGATCGGGTGCGTGATGGCGCGGTCGCCCTGCACCTTGACCAGCGCCTCCGGGGACGCGCCGACGATCCAGAACCGCTCGTCGGCGGTATCCGCGAGGGCGAGGAAGTACATGTACGGGCTCGGATTCAGCGTCCGGAGCACCCGGTAGACGTCGAGCGGGTCGGCCGTGACCTCGTGGTCGAACCGCTGCGAGATGACGACCTGGAACACGTCACCGTCGCGGATGAAGCCCTTCGAGCGCTCGACGGCCGCCATGTAGTCGGCCGGGCTCGTGCGGTGGGTCGGGTTCGGCTCGGCGATCTCGAACGCCTCGGCGACGGTCGCGACGCTCGGCTGCACCAGGTCGCCCTGCATGCGGTCGAGGCGCTGCTGCGCGTCCGCCCAGAGGGTGTCCGCGTCGTCGGTGCCGTCGTTCAGCACGCTCGCGACCAGCAGCACGAGACCGGTGCGGTGGTCGAGCGCGGCGAGTTCGGAGACGAACGACAGCGCCTGTCCGGGCACGTCGAAGTCGGCCGGCGGCACGTTCGGCAGGTGCTCGAGCTGGCGCACGGCCTCCCACCCGATGAAGCCGACGGTCCCGCCGACGAGCGGCGGCGAGCCGGGCACGCGGGGCGTCGCCCAGCGCTCGTGCAACCGTGCGAGGACCTCGAGCGGGGCACCGTCGAGCGACCCGACGGCGCGCTCGGCGTCGATGCCGGTGTCGATCCAGGCCGCGCGGTCGCCCTCCTGGGTCAGGACGCCGAAGCTCCGCACGCCGACGAACGACCAGCGCGACCACAGGCCACCCTGACCGGCGGACTCGAGCAGGAAGGACCCGGGGCGGCCGTCGGCGAGCTTGCGGTAGACGCCGACCGGCGTCTCGCTGTCGCCGTACAGCGCACGGACGACCGGCAGGACGCGGTGGTCGCCGAGCAGGCCGTCGAACTCCGGTCGGGAGGTCGTGTGCGGGGTCTCGGAGATCGTCGCGGTGGTCATCGGGTCGGCTCCACGGCCGTGTCCGCCGGGGCGGACATGGTCACGGGCGCGAGCGGGTCGACGTCGAAGCACCGGTGCGCACCGGTGTGGCACGCCGCCCCGACCTGCTGCACCGTGACGAGGAGCGTGTCGTCGTCGCAGTCCAGCGCGGCACCGCGGACGTACTGGGCGTGTCCCGACGTGTCGCCCTTCCGCCAGTACTCGTTCCGCGACCGCGACCAGAAGGTCACACGGCCTTCGGTGAGGGTGCGGCGGAGGGCTTCCCGGTCCATGTAGCCGAGCATGAGGACGTCCTTCGACGATTCCTCCTGCACGATGGCGGGGAGCAGGCCGTCCGCACCGAAGTGTGCGCGGTCGAGGACCGCCTCGGTGTCGGTGCTGGTGCTGTCGGTCATGAGGCTCCTAGCCTACGGCGGCGGATCAGCGGACGGTGTGGCCGGTCGCGCGGAGCGCGGCCTTCACGTCCCCCACGGTCATCTCGCCACGGTGGAAGACACTGGCGGCGAGGACTGCATCCGCTCCCGCGTCGACGGCCGGGGCGAAGTGCTCGACGCGACCCGCGCCTCCCGAGGCGATCACCGGGACGGACGAGACGGCGCGCACCGCGGCCACCAGTTCGAGGTCGAACCCGTTCTTCGTGCCGTCGGCGTCGATGGAGTTGACGAGCAGTTCCCCCGCGCCGCGCTCGACGGCCTCGCGTGCCCACGCGATGGCGTCGAGGTCGGACTCGGTCCGCCCGCCGTGGGTGGTGACCACGAAGCCCGACGGCATCCGGTCGGATCGCTTGACGTCGAGCGACAGCACGACGGCCTGGGCACCGAACCGGTCGGCGATCTCCCCGATGAGCTCGTGCCGGGCGATCGCTGCGCTGTTCACGCCGATCTTGTCCGCGCCGCACTGCTGCAGGCGCGAGACGTCGTCGACGCTGCGCACCCCACCACCGACGGTGAGCGGGATGAAGACCTGCTCGGCCGTCCGGGTCACGGTGTCGTACATCGTCGCCCGGTTCTCGACCGTGGCGCCGACGTCGAGGAAGGTCAGCTCGTCGGCACCCTGCTCGTAGTACCGAGCCGCGAGCTCGACGGGGTCACCGGCGTCCTGCAGGTCGAGGAAGTTGACGCCCTTGACGACGCGGCCGCCCTTGACGTCGAGGCACGGGATGACCCGGACCGACACGCCACCGGCGGTCACAGGCGTGCGGCGTGGATCGGGCTGACGAGGATCGCCCGGGCGCCGAGGTCGTAGAGCGCGTCCATGATGAGGTTCGCGTCGTCCCGCGGGATCATCACGCGGACGGCCGCCCAGTCGCGGTCGTGCAGCGGCGACACGGTTGGCGACTCGATGCCGGACGCCACCGCCGTCGCCTGCTCGAGCAGGGCCGTGGGGACGTCGTAGTCGAGCATCACGTAGCCACGGGCGACGAGGACGCCCTGCAGGCGTCGGCGGAGCACGTCGATGCCGGGGATGGTCTCGTCGGTGGAGACGAGCACCGCGGTCGACTCGAGGATCACCGGGCCGAAGATCTCGAGGCCCGCCTGCCGGAGCGTGCTGCCCGTCGACACGACGTCGGCCACGGCGTCGGCGACCCCGAGCCGGACGGCGCTCTCGACCGCGCCGTCGAGCTTCACGAGCGTGGAGCTGACCCCGTGCTCGGCGAGGAACGCACCGACCAGTCCGGGGTAGCTCGTGGCCACACGCACGCCGTCGAGGTCCTGCAGCGAGGCGAACCGACCCGGGGTGCCGGCGAACCGGAAGGTGGAGTCGGCGAAGCCGAGCGCGTCGACCTCGTGCGCCTCGGAACCGGAGTCGAGCAGCAGGTCGCGGCCGGTGATGCCGACGTCGAGCGCGCCGGACCCCACGTACGTGGCGATGTCCCGCGGGCGGAGGAAGAAGAACTCGACGCCGTTGCGCTCGTCGAGCAGGTGCAGCGCCTTCGGGTCGCGGCGGCCGGCGTACCCGGCCTCCCGCAGCATGTCGGACGCGGTCTCGGACAGGGAGCCCTTGTTGGGCACGGCGATGCGGAGCATCAGTGGGTCTGCTTTCTGTGGGGTCGTCGGCGGTCGTCGGTGCGCCGGGCGGCGCTTCCTACAGATGTCGCCAGACGTCCGCCGGGGTGAGCCCCTTGGCGACCATGAGGACCTGGAGGTGGTAGATCAGCTGCGAGATCTCCTCCGAGGTGCGCTCGTCGCCCTCGTACTCGGCCGCCATCCAGACCTCGGCGGCTTCTTCCACGATCTTCTTGCCGATCTGGTGCACGCCGGCGTCCAGTTCGGCGACGGTGCCGGAGCCCTCGGGGCGCGTACGCGCCTTCTCGGTGAGCTCCTGGAACAGGTCGTCGAACGTCTTCACGGGGTCCAGGCTACCGGTCTCCGCCGACGCGGCCGACGCACCGTCCGGACGGGAGGCAGTGGTCGCCTCGGTGACGCCGGTGCGCTCCGGCGCTCCCCCGGTCACGAGCGCGCCCGGGCGGCAGCCTCGCGCAGGTCGGCGATGCGCGCGGCGGGTTCGCCGCCGTACACCGCGGAGCCCGCCACCAGGGTGTCGGCACCGCTCCGCACGGCTTCGGGCACGGTGTCGACCGCGATCCCGCCGTCCACCTCGAGCCAGACGTCGAGCCCGGACGCGTCGACGGCGGCGCGGGCGTCGGCGAGCTTCGGCATCACCGACGGCATGAAGGACTGGCCGCCGAACCCGGGCTCGACAGTCATCAGCAGGATCATGTCGTAGGCGTCGAGGTGGTGCAGCACCTGCGTGATCGGGGTACCGGGCTTCACGGCGACGGCGGCCCGGGCACCGTTCGACCGGATCGCCGCGGCGGTCGCCACCGGGTCGTCGGCTGCCTCGAAGTGGAACGTGACGCTCGACGCACCCGTCTCGGCGTACTTCGGCGCGTTGCGGTCGGCATCGGTGATCATCAGGTGCACGTCGAGCGGCACCGGCGACACCTGCTGCAGGCGCTGCACGATCGGCAGCCCGAGCGTCAGGTTCGGGACGAAGTGGTTGTCCATCACGTCGACGTGCACCAGGTCGGCGGTCTCGATGCGCTGGAGTTCGCGCTCGAGGTTCGCGAAGTCGGCGGACAGGATGCTCGGCGAGATGCGGATCGTCACCGGGCAAGCCTACCGGCGTGCGCCTGCCTGGCTGCGCTGCCCGGGTGCGCGCGGCGCCGTCCGGGGGCGGGGTCAGCCGTCGCCGAGGGCGCGCGTGCCGAGGTCGGACCGGAGCATCGTCCCGAGTGCTGCTTCGACCAGCCGCTCGCCCTGCGGGCGGTCGATCCGGCGCGACACGACGAGGCCCGCGATCCCCTGCATGGTCGCGGCGAACAGGAGCTTGAAGGTGGTCCGGGCGTCCTCGCCGGGCTCCGGCGCGGACGCTCCGAGCGCGCCGTCGAGCACGGCGAACAGCGATTCGGCGGCGGTCTGCACGGGGCCGGACCGGCCGGCCGTCGACGCCTGGAACATGAGCTCCATGAGCGCCGCGTCGTCGATGGCGAAGTCGACGTACGCCATGGCGACCCGACGGAACCGGTCGTCGAGGTCGCCCGAGCCGGAGAGGGCCCGGCGCACCGCGGTGGTCAGTCGCTCGAAACCGAGCACGGCGAGGGCGTCGAGGAGTGCCTGGCGGTCGACGAAGTGGCTCCGCGGCGCACCGTGGCTGACCCCGGCGCGCCGCGCCAGGTCACGGAGGGACAACCCGTCGACGCCGTCCTCGCGCAGGACCTGGACGGCCTCGTCGAGCAGCACGGCCCGCAGGTTCCCGTGGTGGAAGGGACGCTCCGGCATGGGGAGAGCCTATCGCAGTACTAGGCATTGCCTATTTTCTAGTCATTGCCTAGATTGGGTGGATGACACCTCGACAGCACCTGCTCGTGTTCGGCGCGACCGGACAGACCGGCCAGCACTTCACCCGGCTCGCACTCGATGCCGGACACCGTGTCCGCGCCGTCGTCCGGACACCGTCGAAGCTGGCGGTCCAGCACGACGACCTGCAGGTCGTGCAGGGCTCGGTCACCGACGGCCTCGACCTCGACGCGCTGCTCGAGGGCGTGACGGGCGTGGTTGTGATGCTCGGGGACGTCGCCGCGCAGCGCAAGCGACCGGTCAACACCGCGTTCGTCCGCACGCTCGTGCCGGCCATGCGCCGGAGCGGCACCCGGCGGCTGCTCTACCAGGCCGGTGGGCTGAGTGCGCCTCCCGGCAAGCGGCTCGCGCCCGTGCTCCGCCTCGTCCGGTCGACGCTCGCGCGGGAGTACATCGGACAGCACGCGGACAACGAGTCGGTGATGCGCTACCTCGACGCCGAGGCGCAGGACATCGCCTGGACGGTCCACCGCGCCGGCATCGGTTCGGACGGCCCATCCAAGGGCGAGCTGCGCCGCTCGGCGCGGTGGATCAGCATCGGTACCTTCCGGGACTGCGCCGCGTACAACCTGCGCACCTTGTTCGACGACACGGCCGTGCACACGTGCGACGGCAGTGCCTACCGACGGTCGCGCTGAGCCCGATCCCGGTCGGCGGGGTGGTCAGTCGACGCGACGGAACAGCGCGATGAACATCGCGTCCGTCCCGATGCGGTGCGGCCACAGCTGCGCCGTGGCACCGTCGGCGATCTCGGGGTCACGTGCGGCGACACCCCGGACGATCGTGGCAGTGTCGAGCTGCTCGAGCCGGTCGCTGTGCCGCCCCATCAGCGCGTCGACCTGCCCGCGGGTCTCGGCCAGGTGCGGCGAGCACGTCACGTACGCCAGGGTCCCACCCGGTGCGAGCACCCGGACGGCGGCGTCGAGCAGTTCGGTCTGCAGGGCAGCGAGCTCCTCGACGTCCTCGGGGAGCTTCCGCCAGCGTGCCTCCGGTCGACGACGCAGCGCGCCGAGCCCGGTGCACGGTGCGTCGAGCAGGATGCGGTCGAAGGTCATCCCGGTGCCGTCGCGTCCGTACCGACGGGCGTCGCCCTCGACGACCCGCACGTGGTCACCGAACACGCCGAGGGCGTTCCGCACGAGTCCGGCGCGGGCGGGCACGAGCTCGTTGGCGACCAGGGTCGCCCCGCCCTGCTGCGCCTCGGCGGCGAGCAGCGCGGCCTTGCCGCCGGGCCCGGCGCACATGTCGAGCCACCGCTCCCCCGCACGCACGTCCGACGAGCGGCTCAACGCCAGCGCGGCGAGCTGCGACCCCTCGTCCTGCACGCGCAGGCGTCCGGCGGCGACGCCCGGCACGCGCGCCGGGTCGCCGCTGATGCCGCGGATGCCGACGGGCGACACCGGCGCGGCGTCCGCCTGCACGACGGGCTCGTCGGCCCGGACGGGAGGCACGGTGCCGGTCGCGCCGTCGGCCTCCGGTTCGTCGTCCGCGGGCACCAGGGCCGCGGGCACGTCGTCCGCACCGGTCGCGTCGGCGAACGCGGCGTCGGTGTCGTCGTCTGGGGAAGTGCGGGCGGTCGCCGTGGCGATGTCCTCGTCGGTGGCGAGTCCGGGCAGGGCCGCGAGCTGCACCCGGGGTGCGGCGTTGTCGGCGGCGAGCAGGGCGGCGAGCTCGTCGCGGGAGCGTTCCGCGGCCAGGGCGTCGCGGAGCGCCGAGACGACCCAGACGGGGTGCGACCAGCGGGTGGCGAGCAGGGCGTCCCCGGCGCGGCCCTCGGTGATCAGGGCGTCCCACTCCTGATCGGTGCGGGCGGCGATCTTGCGCATCACGGCGTTCACGAACCCGGTCGCGCGGCGGGCACCGACCTCGCGGGCGAGCTCGACCGTGGCGTCGACGGCGGCGTGCGTCGGCGTGCGCATGGCGAGCAGCTGGTGCGCACCGAGGCGCATCACGTCGAGGACGTCCGCCTCGATGTTCTCGGCCCGGCGACCGGAGGCCAGCGCGATGATCACGTCGTAGCGGCCGAGCATCCGGATCGACCCGTAGGTGAGCTCGGTCGCGAACCCGGCGTCGCGGGCGGTGAGCCCGGCGCGGCGGATGCGCGTCGGCAGCAGCAGGTTCGCGTAGGCGTCGTCGACCTGCACGGCGCGGAGCACGTCGAACGCCACGCGGCGGGCGCTGGCCGGACGCGGGCCGCGGCGGGCACCCTGGGGCTTCGTCTGGGGGCTCATGCGAGGACCTTCCCGTCCAGTTCGCCGAGGCCACGGGCCCAGGCGGCGGCGTCCATCGCCTTCTTGCCGGCCGGCTGCACCTCGAGCAGCACCAGCGGGGTGTCGGCGGTCCCGACCAGCAGCCGACCGCCGTGGAGTGCGAGCGCACCCGGCGCGAGCGACGGGGCGGGGTCCTGCGTGCCTCCCGGCTGGAGGGTGCTGCGGAGCAGCTTCACGCGGGTCTCGCCCAGGTGGGCGTACGCGCCGGGCTCGGGCGTGACCCCGCGCAGCCGCGCGTGCACGACGGTGGCGGGCGCGGCGAAGTCGATGCGGCCGTCGTCGATCGTGAGCTTCGGTGCGAGCGTGGGCTCGCCGGACTGTTCGGTCGCGACGGCGGTGCCGTCGGCGATGGCGTCCACGACGTCCGCCACCACGTCGGCGCCGACCTCGGCCATCGCCGCGAGGACCTCGCCCGAGGTCGCCTCGGGGTCGATCTCGAAGGGCCGCGCGGCGTAGACCGGGCCGGCGTCGAGCGCCTCGACCAGCTGGAAGACCGTCGCGGCGGTCCGGGTGTCGCCGGCCATCACCGCACGCTGCACGGGAGCAGCACCGCGGTACGCCGGCAGGTCGGAGAAGTGCAGGTTGATCCAGCCGTGCCTCGGGGCGTCGAGCGCCGGGCGGCGGAGCAGTGCACCGTAGGCGACGATCACGCCGAGGTCGACGTCGAGGTCCGCGATCCGGGCGGTGACGGCGTCGTCGACGCGCGAGGCCTCGATGACCGGCAGTCCGAGCTCCGCGGCGACGACGGCCACCGGGGTCGGGGTGAGGACACGCTTGCGGCCCTGCGGGGTGGCCGGCCGCGTGAGCACCGCGACGATCTCGTGGTCGGACGCCGCCAGACGGCGGAGGGTGGGGACGGCCGCAGCGGGGCTGCCGGCGACGACGAGACGCATGGGTTCGATCCTCCCACGCCGACGGGCCCACCCGACCCCCACCGCCTGTCCGGAGCACGCGGTGCTCGGCACTGCCTGTGCACCAGCAGAGCGTGGGCTGCGTACGTTCTGGCGGTATCGGAGGAAGGAGCACCATGACCGACCGAGACCTGCCCATCCCGGACTTCGACCACGTCCCGCTCGGCAACCTGACGGAGCACCTGACGGCCCTCGACCGCGAGCAGCTCGAGGTGCTGCTCGACCACGAGAACGCCCACGGCGCACGGTTGCCGGTGCTGGAGCGGATCCGTCACCGGATCGAGGCCCTGGACGGCGGTGCGGAGCCGACCGGTTCCGTGCCGGAGCAGCTCCCCGAGACGTCTGCGGGGGCCTCGGCACCAGCGGACGTCACGCCGGCCACCGCCGGTCCGACGATCAACCCGCCGTCCCACGGCGTGCCCACCAACCCCGCGCAACCGCGCTGAGATCAGGAGACACCATGAGTGACGTCACCACCGCCACCAACCGCTACGCCGGTTCGTCCGTCCAGAAGGCCGCCCTCGTGGTCGGCATCGTGTTCCTGCTCGTCGGGATCGCCGGGTTCGTCCCCGGCATCACGACCGGCGACCTGGCCGGGGCCGGACACGAGTCGATGGGCATGCTGCTCGGCATCTTCCAGGTGTCCGTGCTGCACAACATCGTGCACCTGCTGTTCGGCGTCGTCGGACTGCTCGCCGCCAACCGTGCCTCCGGCTCGCGGATGTACCTGGTGATCGGCGGGATCGTCTACTTCGTGCTGTGGATCTACGGCCTGTTCACCGCCGGCCACAGCTCGGGTGCGAACTTCGTCCCGCTGAACAACGCCGACAACTGGCTGCACCTCGTCCTCGCCATCGGCATGGTCGCCCTCGGCGTCGTGCTGCCGCGGGAGCGTCGCCGGCCCGCCAACGCCTGACCGACCCGCACCAGTCGGTCGCCGCACGGCGGCAGACCCCGAACGACACCGCCGACGTCCCACGACGTCGACGGTGTCGCTCTGCGTCGTGCAGCAATCGGACCCGCCCGGGCCCGACGGCGTCAGACCTCGGAGAACGGTTCGGCGTCGTCCAACCGCACCCGCAGCGTCGGAGCGGCCCGTCGGCGGTTGCCGCCCTTGAGCACCCGCCGGGTCGACGAGCGCCGGATGACCTCGGCCTTGAGCGTGGCGGCGACCTCGGCCCCGTGCGCGTACGGGAACCGCACGATCGCCCGGACCGTGCCCGGCAGGGCGTCGTCCTCGACCGGGACCGGGCCGAGCACCGGACCGACGACGGCGTCGCCGAGCGCTTCGACCGCCGCGGTGACGGCTTCGTCGGTACCGGTCATCGTCGCCACCCGGACCGCCGGCGGGAAGTGGAGTTCGCGGCGGTCGGTCAGCTCGTCGTGCGCGGGTCCGTCGAGTCGCCACAGGGCCATCGCCGAGGCCAGCCGCCCGCCGATCCCGACCAGGTACACCTCGGCCCCGGGAGACGACTTCGCCGCCGCGTTCGTCCAGAAGCGCAGGACGTCCTCCTGCACGCGCAGCCCCTCGCGGGCGAGCATCTTCTCACCGTCCAGCAGCAGGACGCAGGCGTAGCCCCCCGGCACCGACGGCTCGGCCCCACGGGTGGCGACGACGACGGACGGGCGGGCGGGGACCTCGTCGAGCGGGCGAGAGCCGTCGGCGACGACGATCCGCGTGCCCGGGAACGCCCGCCCGAGTTCGTCGGCGGTCCGTTGCGCTCCCTGGCCGACCGGCTTCACGGTGCCGTTGCCGCACGTCGGGCAGCGGAACCCGACGGCCAGCGCTCCGCAGAAGCGGCACTGGGGCGTGGCGCCACGGTGCGGGCTGCCGAGCGGCCCGCCGCAGACCCGGCAGTGCGCGCGTTCGCCGCACTCGGCACAGACCAGCCCGGTGCCGAAGCCGGGGCTCGCGACCTGCACCAGGACGGCACCGTGCTGGCTGGCCTCGCGCGCGGCACGCCACGCGGAGCTCGGGATGCGCGCCTGCGCGGCGAACCCCTCGGCCCCGGTCTGCTGCACGGTGGGGATGACCTTCGGGGTCTTCACGCGGTACGGCACGACGTCCTGCAGCCACTGCAGCTCGACCAGGCGCTGCACGTCGGTGCTGCGCGCGTGTGAGACGAACAGCAGCGCGGCACCGGACTGGGCGGCCCGCACCAGGGCGACGTCGCGCGTGTGCACGTAGGGCGCCCGCTGCTCGATGAACGAGGCATCGCCGTCGTCCCACATGGCGATCAGGCCGAGCGCCGTCGCCGGTGCGTACATCGCCGTGCGGTTGCCGATCGCGACCACCGGGTGCGTGCGGGCCTGCAGCAGTGCCTTCGCGCGCTGCCCGTTCGTCTGCTTGGCGTCGAACCGCACCACCCGCTCCGGCGGCAGCACGGCGAGCAGGGCACGCTCGAGGTCGATGACGTCGCGGAAGTCCGGAACGGCGATCACCGCGGACTGCTCGGCCGCCATCGTGTGCGCGGCTGCCTGGGCGAGCGTCGCGGCCCACCCCGGGACCCAGACCGGCGCGTCCGCGTCGCCCATCGCCACGGGCTGGGGCACGGCGGCGACCGCAGCGCGTCCGTGCTCCGTCACCACGGCCTCCAGGACGCCGTCGGCGTAGCCGGTGACGGGCGGGGCGGTCACCGGCGGCGGCGACCACGCGGTGTCACGGGCAAGCCAGGCCTTCTCGGCGCGCACCTGCCGCGGGGGCACGGCGAGGCGCAGGACGTCGGAGGCGACCCCCGCGGCCCGGTCGGCGACGGCGCGCGCGAGGGTCCAGATCTCCGGCGCCAGGACGGGCACCGGGGACAGGACGGCCTCGATCTGGCTCAGCTCACCTGGGTACTCACCCTCGGTGACGATCTCGACCACGTAGCCGTCGGACATCCGCGCCCCGGTGCGCAGCGGCACCTTGACGCGGACCCCCGCGACGCAGTCGTCCTCGAGCTCGGCCGGTACCCGGTAGTCGAACAGACGGTCCAACTGCGGGAGCGGCGAGTCGAGGACGACGCGCGCGACGGTGGTCACGCGGTGCTTCAGACGGTCGCGGCGACGAGTCCTGCGGCGGCGCGGAGTTCCTCGACACGGTCGAGCTGCTCCCACGTGAACCCGGGGAGCTCGCGGCCGAAGTGGCCGTAGGTCGCGGTCTGCGCGTAGATCGGTCGGAGCAGGTCGAGGTCGCGGATGATCGCGGCCGGACGCAGGTCGAACACCTGGCGGATGGCGGCCTCGATCGTGGCGTCGTCGACGTGTCCGGTGCCGAAGGTCTCGACGTAGAGCCCGACGGGCTTCGCACGGCCGATCGCGTACGCGACCTGCACCTCGAGCCGGTCGGCGAGCCCCGCGGCGACCGCGTTCTTGGCGACCCAGCGCAGCGCGTACGCCGCCGAACGGTCGACCTTCGACGGGTCCTTGCCGCTGAACGCGCCGCCACCGTGACGGGAGGCCCCGCCGTAGGTGTCGACGATCACCTTGCGGCCGGTCAGCCCGGCGTCGCCCTGGGGGCCGCCGATCTCGAAGCGACCGGTCGGGTTCACGATGACGTCGACGTGCGACGAGTCGAGGTCGACCAGGTCGAGGACCGGACGGATCACGTGCTCGGTGATCGCGGCGGTGAGCTCGTCGAGCGTGACGCTCGGCGAGTGCTGCGTGGAGAGCACGACGGTCTCGACGGTCTTCGGCACGACGCCGTCGTACCCGATGGTGACCTGCGTCTTGCCGTCCGGGCGCAGGAACGACAGCTCGCCCGACTTCCGGACCGCGGCCAGCCGCTCGGCCAGGCGGTGCGCCAGCCAGATCGCGACCGGCATGTACTCGGGCGTCTCGTTCGTCGCGAAGCCGAACATGATGCCCTGGTCGCCGGCGCCCTGGCGGTCGAGCGGGTCGACCGCACCGGTGCGGGAGTCGAGCGACTCGTCCACACCCTGCGCGATGTCCGGCGACTGCGCACCGATCGAGACCTCGACACCACAGGTGGCACCGTCGAACGAGACGTCCGACGAGTTGTAGCCGATGCCGGTGATGACGTCACGGACGAGCTTGGGGATCTCGACGTAGCCGGAGGTCGTGACCTCGCCGGCGACGTGCACGAGCCCGGTGGTCACCATCGTCTCGACGGCGACGCGCGCGTTCGGGTCGACCGTCAGCAGTGCGTCGAGGATGCTGTCCGAGATCTGGTCGCAGATCTTGTCGGGGTGCCCCTCGGTCACCGACTCGGACGTGAAGAGGCGGAGAGCAGCTGCAGTCACCGGGATCAGTCGGTGGGCTGCTGCTGCTTGGTGACGGTGAGCTTGTCCTCGTTGATCTCGTGGAGCGCGACGGACAGCGGCTTGTCGTCGATCGTCGAGTCGACGAGCGGTCCGACGTTGTCGAAGAGCGAGCCCTCGTGCAGGTCGGCGTAGTAGTCGTTGATCTGGCGAGCGCGCTTGGACGCGAAGATGACGAGCGCGTACTTCGACTCGACCTTGCTGAGCAGGTCGTCGATGGGCGGGTCGATGATGCCCTGGGGGTTGGCCATGGTGTCTCCTCGAAGTCAGTGCACCCGTCAGGGCGCAGAGAACAAGTCTACGACCTCACGTGCCGCGGTGCCGACATCGGAGTTCACGATCCGCACGTCGAACTCGTCCTGGGCGGCCAGCTCGACCTTCGCGGTCTCGAGGCGACGCGCTTGTTCCTCCGCGGATTCGGTCCCACGGCCGATGAGCCGGCGCACCAGTTCCTCCCACGTCGGGGGCAGCAGGAACACGAGCACCGCCTCGGGCATGGCGTCGCGGACCTGCCGGGCGCCCTGCAGGTCGATCTCGAGCATGACCTTCTCGCCGGCGTCGAGCGCGCGGTCGATCGGCGGGCGCGGGGTGCCGTAGCGGTACGAGTTGTGGACGGTCGCCCACTCGAGCAGCTCGCGGTCGCGGATCATGCGGTCGAACTCGTCGTCGTCCACGAAGTAGTAGTGCACGCCGTCGACCTCGCCGGGGCGCGGCTTCCGGGTGGTGGCGGAGACGCTGAGGTTGACGTCCGGGTAGTGCTGTCGGATGTGTGCGCTGACCGTGCCCTTGCCGACCGCGGTGGGTCCGGCGAGCACGACGAGCTTCGAGGCACCACGCTTGCGACCGCGGGCGGCGAGCCAGTCGGCCAGGGCCGCGCGCTGCCGGGTCCCCAGGCCACCGAGGCGCTTCGACGGTGCGATCCGCAGGGACCCCATGATCGCCTCGGCTCGCGCGGGGCCGATGCCCGGCAGGCTCACCAGCAGGTCACGGACCCGCAGCGAGCGTTCGGCCGAGGTCGTCTCGACCAGCGAGTCGTCCCACGCGGCACGGGCGACGTCGAGCGCGGAGCGCTCCCCCGACGCGATCGCGGCCTTCACCGCGGCCCGGGCGCGTCGCGCGGCCACGGCGGCCTTCGCCGCGGCGACGCGGTCGACCTCTGGCGGGGTGCGGTGGGCGGGCAGGCCCTCGTGGTCGTCGGTCACGCTGCCGCCGCCAGTGCGGTGCGGATGCGATCGGCGCGGTCGGCGACGAGCGCCGCGGCACCGTCCGGACCGTCGGTCAGCAGGCCGCGCGACTCGCTCACGAGCACCTGCTCGGCACGCGCGCCGTACAGCGCACGGAGGTCCTCGATGCGGGCGCCCTGGGCACCGAAGCCCGGTGCGAGGACCGGCGCGGTGCCGATCGCGTCCGCGTCGATGCCGAAGTCGTCGAGGTGAAGGGTCGCGCCGAGCACGAGCCCGACGTCGCCGAGGGCCTGATCGCCCACGGACCGGTTGTCGTCTGCCACGTCCAAGACGATACCGGCCGCGACCGTCCGGCCGGTACGCGGTCCCTCGGCGAGCACCGCGGTCTGCAGTACCCGGGCCTCGGGGTTGCTCGTCGCCGCGAGCACGAAGACCCCGGCACCGTTCCGGCGCGCGACGTCGATCGTGCCCCGGAGCGAGCCGTACCCGAGGTACGGCGACACGGTCATCGCGTCGGCCGCGAACGGCCCGTCGCGGTCGAGCCACGCGAGCGCGTAGTCGTCACCGGTGGTCCCGATGTCGCCCCGCTTCACGTCGGCGACGACCAGGAGGCCCGCATCGCGTGCCCGGCGGATCGTCGCGTCGAGCGCACGGTAGCCCGCAACCCCCGCCGCCTCGAAGAAGGCGACCTGCGGCTTCACGATTGCCGCGCGGCCGGCGGCCGCGTCGACCAGCGTCGCGCCGAACGCCGTGAGGCCCTGCTCGTCGCGGGCGAGCCCCCACGCCGCCAGGGTGGCGGCGTGGGGGTCGATCCCGACGCAGAGCGGTGAACGCTCCCCCATGGCGGACGCGAGGCGGTCGCCGAAGGAGGCCGGGCCTCCCGACCGGGGCGTGTCCACGATGGCAGCCGTCACCAGGTCGCGCGCTCGCGCGCGTAGTCCTGCAGGCTGCGGACGTTGAGCGGCGAACCGATCGTCTCGATCGCCGCGACGGCCGCCCCGATCTGCGCGATCGTCGTGAACAGCGGCTTGTCCGCCGCCACCGTGGCGGCGCGGATCTCGTACCCGTCCGCACGACCGGCGGCACCAGACGGCGTGTTGATGACGATGTCGACCTCGCCCGTGGCGAGCAGGTCGACGACGCTCTCGCCACCCTGGCTGTACTTGCCGACGATCCCGACCTCGATGCCGTTGCGGCGGAGGATCTCCGCCGTGCCCTCGGTCGCGATGATCGTGAAGCCGAGCTGCTGCAGGCGGTGCACCGGCAGCACGATCGCGCGCTTGTCGGTGTCGGCGACGCTCACGAAGACCGTGCCGCTGGTCGGCAGGCCGCCGTACGCGGCGTCCTGCGACTTGAGGAACGCCCGCGGGAAATCGCGGTCGATGCCCATGACCTCGCCGGTGGAGCGCATCTCGGGGCTGAGCACCGAGTCGACGACCTGGCCCTCGCGGGTGCGGAAGCGACGGAACGGCAGCACGGCTTCCTTCACGGCGACCGGCGACTGCGCGGGCACGAACGCGCCGTCGCGCTCGGGCAGCATGCCCTCGGCGACGAGCTCGGCGACCGTGGTGCCGGTCATGATGCGGGACGCGGCCTTGGCCAGCGGGATGCCGAGCGCCTTCGAGACGAAGGGCACCGTGCGGCTGGCGCGCGGGTTCGCCTCGAGGACGTAGAGCACGCCGGCGCCGATGGCGAACTGCACGTTGAGCAGGCCCTGCACGCCGATGCCGCGGGCGATCTTCTCGGTCGCGTCGACGACGCCCTGGATCTCCGCGCGGCCGAGGCCGACCGGGGGCAGGGTGCACGCCGAGTCGCCGGAGTGGATGCCGGCCTCTTCGAGGTGCTCCATGATGCCGCCGATGTACAGCCGCTCGCCGTCGAAGAGCGCGTCCACGTCGATCTCGACGGCGTCGTCCAGGAACCGGTCGACCAGCAGCGGGAGCTCCGGGCCGATGATCGCCTGGTCGGCCATCCGGTCGAAGTAGTCCGCCAGCGACGGGGAGTCGTACAGGATCTCCATGCCGCGGCCGCCGAGCACGAACGACGGGCGGACGAGGACGGGGTACCCGATCTCCTCGGCCACCGTGGTCGCGCTCGCCAGGTCGTGGGCGGTGCCGTTGCGCGGTGCGAGCAGGCCGGCGGCGTCGAGGATGGCGGAGAACTGCCCGCGCTCCTCGGCCGAGTCGATCGCGGTGGGGCTGGTGCCGAGGATCGGGATGCCCGCGGCCTCGAGCGGCTTCGCCAGGCCGAGGGCGGTCTGACCACCGAGCTGCACGACGACACCGACGAGCTCGCCGGACGCGGCCTCGGCCTCGATGACCTCGAGGACGTCCTCGGCGGTCAGGGGCTCGAAGTACAGGCGGTCCGAGGTGTCGTAGTCGGTCGACACGGTCTCGGGGTTGCAGTTGATCATGATCGTCTCGAACCCGGCGGCGCTCAGCGCGAAGGACGCGTGCACGCAGGAGTAGTCGAACTCGACGCCCTGCCCGATGCGGTTCGGGCCGGAGCCGAGGATGACGACCTTCTTGCGGTCGCTCGGGACGACCTCGGTCTCGGTGTCGTACGACGAGTAGTGGTACGGCGTCAGGGCCGGGAACTCGCCGGCGCAGGTGTCGACCGTCTTGAAGACGGGCCGGATGCCCTGGGCGTGCCGCTCGTCGCGGACCTGCTGCTCGGAGACCGGTGCCGCGTCCGAGCTGCGCAGGCTCGCGATCTGGGTGTCGCTGAAGCCGTGCTCCTTCGCCCAGCGCAGGGTGTCCGCGTCGAGGGTGTCGGCGGCACGGACCTCGTCCGCGACCTCGTTGATGAGCACGATCTGGTCGATGAACCAGGGGTCGATCTTGGTGGCCTCGAAGACCTCGTCCGCGGTGGCGCCCGCGACCAGGGCCTGCTGGACCGTCACGATGCGACCGTCGGTCGGGATCGACGACTTCGCCAGCAGGGCGTCCTTGTCGAGCTCGGCCGCCGGGGTGTCCCAGTGGAAGCTCGACCCGCGCTTCTCGAGCGAGCGCAGCGACTTCTGCAGTGCGGTGGCGTAGTTCCGGCCGATGGCCATCGCCTCGCCGACGCTCTTCATCGTCGTGGTGAGGGTGGCGTCGGCGGCCGGGAACTTCTCGAACGCGAACCGCGGGGTCTTCACGACCACGTAGTCGAGCGTCGGCTCGAAGCTCGCCGGGGTGACCTTCGTGATGTCGTTCTCGATCTCGTCGAGCCGGTAGCCGATGGCGAGCTTCGCCGCGATCTTGGCGATCGGGAAGCCCGTGGCCTTCGACGCGAGGGCCGACGAGCGTGACACGCGGGGGTTCATCTCGATGACGATGACGCGGCCGTTGGACGGGTCGACGGCGAACTGGATGTTGCAGCCGCCGGTGTCGACACCGACGCGACGGATGATGTCGATGCCGATGTTCCGCATGTTCTGGTACTCGCGGTCGGTCAGGGTCAGCGCGGGGGCGACCGTGATCGAGTCACCGGTGTGGACACCGACCGGGTCGACGTTCTCGATGGAGCAGATGACGACGGTGTTGTCGTAGTTGTCGCGCATCAGCTCGAGCTCGTACTCCTTCCAGCCAAGGATGGACTCCTCGAGCAGGACCTCGGTCGTCGGGCTGGACTGCAGCCCGTCGCCGACGAAGCGGACGAGTTCGGCCTCGTTGTAGGCGAAGCCCGAGCCGAGGCCGCCCATGGTGAAGGACGGGCGGACGACCAGCGGGTACCCGAGGTCCTTCGCGAACTCCTTCGCTTCTTCGAGCGTGTGCGCGATGTGGCTGCGGGCGACGTCGGCGCCCGATTCGAGCACGAGCTCCTTGAAGAGCTGGCGGTCCTCGCCGCGCTGGATCGCCTCGACCTTGGCACCGATGAGCTCGACGCCGTGCTTGGTGAGGATGCCGGCCTCGTCGAGCGCGATGGCCGCGTTCAGGGCCGTCTGGCCGCCGAGGGTCGGCAGGACGGCGTCCGGCTTCTCGATGCGGATGATCTCCTCGAGCGACGCGTTCGTGATCGGCTCGATGTAGGTCGCGTCGGCGAAGTCGGGGTCGGTCATGATCGTCGCCGGGTTCGGGTTGACCAGGATGACCCGGACGCCCTCGGCCCGGAGGACGCGGCACGCCTGGGTGCCGGAGTAGTCGAACTCGGCGGCCTGACCGATGACGATCGGGCCGGAACCGATGACGAGGACGGAGTTGATGTCTGCGCGCTTGGGCATCAGTTCGCTTCCTTGGTGATGTCTGCTGCGGGGGTCGTGGCATCGGCGGTGGCCGCGTCGAGCGGCTCCCCGTCGCGACGCTCGCGCACCATGTCCGCGAACCGGTCGAAGAGGTACATGCTGTCGTGCGGTCCGGCGGCGGCCTCGGGGTGGTACTGCACGCTGAACGCCGGCACGTCGAGCGCGCGGAGGCCCTCGACCACGTTGTCGTTCAGCGAGTAGTGCGAGACCTCGACCCGACCGAACCCGGCCGGGGACTCGAGGACCTCGCCGAGGGGCGCGTCGACCGCGAAGCCGTGGTTCTGGCTCGTGATCTCGACCTTGCCCGTGGTCGTGTCGAGCACCGGCTGGTTGATGCCGCGGTGGCCGAAGGGCAGCTTGTAGGTGCCGAAGCCGAGCGCGCGGCCGAGCAGCTGGTTGCCGAAGCAGATGCCGAAGAACGGCCGGCCGGTGCGCAGGCTGTCCTGCAGCAGTTCGACCTGCGCGTCCGACGCGGCGGGGTCGCCGGGGCCGTTCGAGTAGAACAGGGCGTCGGGTGCGAGGGCTTCCAGCTCCGGAGCGGAGATGTCCTGCGGCACCACGTGCACCTCGAAACCGCGCGCGGCGAGGTACCGGGTGGTGGACGCCTTCACACCGAGGTCGAGCACGGCCAGGGTGCCGATCTGCTCGCCCTCGGCGGGGACGACGTAGGTCTCCGGGGTGGACACGACCGCCGAGAAGCTCGCACCGGCCATCGTCGCCTGCGACACGACCGCGTTCAGCTGCTCCGACTCCGGCAGTGCGGCGTCCGCACCGCTGAAGACGCCGCCCTTCATGGCGCCGGCGTCACGGATGCGGCGGGTGAGTGCGCGAGTGTCGATGCCAGAGATACCGACGATGCCGTCGCGCACCAGGTGGTCGTCGAGCGTGGCGTTCGCGCGGTGGTTCGACACCACGCGGCTGGGGTCGCGCACCACGTACCCGGCGACCCAGATGCGACGGGACTCGGGGTCCTCGTCGTTCACGCCCGTGTTGCCGATGTGCGGCGCGGTCTGCACCACGATCTGCCCGGCGTAGGAGGGGTCGGTCAGCGTCTCCTGGTAGCCGGTCATGCCGGTCGCGAAGACCACCTCACCGAGCGTGCGCCCACGGGCGCCGTAGGCCCAGCCGTCGTACCGGGTGCCGTCTTCGAGGACCAGGACGGCCCGTTCGCGTGTCATGCTTTCTTCCCTTCGCCCGCGGTTCGCGGAGCATCGGCCGCAGTCGCCTGCGGCCCGGTCTCGGTCAGTCCCTGCAGGGCGTGCAGCGCGGCTGCGTCGCCCTCCGGGAACCGGAAGTAGGTGTCCAGGTCCGTCGCACCTGCGGCGCCGGTCGCCGTCCATCGCAGACGGACCAGTCCCCCGGGTTCGACCACTCGGTCGATCGCCCACGTGGAGCGGTCGGCACCGCGGACCGCGTCACGCGCGATCCAGCGGTCGTCCGTGCCGGCGAGGCGCATCACCACGCCGGTCGCGTGGACCGTCACCCCGCCGCGGCCGCGGAACCCGAGGCCGCCTGCGGTGATGCGTTCCAACGGCTGGTCGGCACGGGTCGTCGCGACGGTGAACCCGTCCCACGACCCGACCGCAGGTGCCAGATCGGCCGGTACCCGGACCGGAGGCACGGCTTCCGCCTGCTTCCTGGTCCGCGTCCGCCAGGTGCGCGCCATCGCCACGAACAGGGCGGCGACCGCGAGCAGGATCACCGCGCCGAGGAGCCAGCGCTGGGCGTCGCCGCTCATGCGCGCGCCCCCGTCCGGAGCGCCGCGGCGTGCGCCGCGATCGTCTCCGCGTCGACGACCACGCCGTCGAGCACCGTCGCGTACCCCTGGTGGAAGGTGGCGACGACCTGGCCCGGCAGCGTCATGCCGAGGTACGGCGAGTTCTGCGACTGCCCGGCGAGGTCGGTGACCGCGAACTCGCGACTGGCCGACGGGTCGTAGAGGGTGATCTCGGCGGGGGCGCCCGCGGCGATCCGCTGCCCGTGCCCCTCGACCTGGCCGATCCGCGCCGGTGCCTCGGACAGCACCCGGGCGACGTCGGCCCAGTCGAGCCGGCCGTCGTCGACCACCGCGGCCTGCACCACGCTCAGCGCCGATTCGAGGCCGACCATGCCGTTCGCGGCGGCGGGCCACTCGCAGCACTTCGCCTCGGCGGTGTGCGGTGCGTGGTCGGTCGCGACGATGTCGATGGTGCCGTCGGCCAGGGCCGCGCGGAGTGCCTCGACGTCCTCGCGGGCGCGGAGCGGCGGGTTCACCTTGTAGCGGGCGTCGTACCCGGGGGCACCGTCGCGGCCGGCGATGAGGTCCTCGGTGAGCACCAGGTGGTGCGGCGTGACCTCGGCCGTGACGTCGATGCCGCGGGACTTCGCCCACCGGATCACCTCGACGCTGCCGGCCGTCGAGACGTGGCAGACGTGCAGGCGTGCTCCGACGTGGTCGGCGAGCAGGACGTCGCGGGCGATGATCGCCTCTTCCGCGACGGCGGGCCAGCCGGCGAGGCCGAGCTCCGAGGACAGTCGGCCCTCGTTCATCTGCGCGCCGATGGTCAGCCGGGGCTCCTGGGCGTGCTGCGCGAGCACCCCGCCGAAGCCCTTGATGTACTCGAGTGCGCGGCGCATGAGCAGCGGGTCGGCCACGCAGGAGCCGTCGTCCGAGAAGACCCGGACCTTCGCCCGGGAGGTCGCCATCGCGCCGATCTCGGACAGGTGCGTGCCCTGCAGCCCCTGTGACACGGCGCCGATCGGGCGGACCGTCACGTAGCCGGCGTCGTCCCCGAGGGCCTGGACCTGCTCGACGACCCCGGCGGTGTCCGCGACGGGGCTCGAGTTCGCCATGGCGTTGACGGCGGTGAACCCGCCGGCAGCCGCGGCACGCGAGCCGGTCAGGACCGTCTCGGACTCCTCGTGACCGGGCTCGCGCAGGTGCGTGTGGAGGTCCACGAGACCGGGCAGGGCGATGAGGCCGTCCGCGTCCACGGTGGTGGCGCCGGCCGTGTCGAGACCGGTCCCGACCGCGGTGATGCGCCCGCCCTCCAGACGGATGTCGGCACGCGAGCCGTCGACCAGCTGCGCGCCACGGATCAGGTGAGCGGTCATGCGGCGGACTCCTTCGCGTCGGTGCCGTTGCCGGCACTGCCCGTCAGGGCGAGGTAGAGGACGGCCATCCGGACCGAGACGCCGTTCTCGACCTGCTCGACGACGGTCGAGCGGGGGTCGTCGGCGGCGACGCCGGCGATCTCGAGTCCGCGGTTCATCGGACCGGGGTGCATGATCAGCGTGCGCTCGGACAGCCGCCCGAAGCGCGCCGCCGTCAGGCCCCAGTGCCGCGTGTACTCGCGCGGGTTCGGGAAGAAGGCGTCGTTCATGCGTTCCTGCTGGATGCGGAGCGTCATGACGACGTCCGGGTCCTCGGCCAGGGCGGTGTCGAGGTCGTGGTGCACCGCGGCGCCGAACGGGGTCGGGGTGGCGGGCAGCAGCGTCGGCGGCGCGGCGAAGGTCACGCTCGCCCCGAGGGTGCGGAGCAGCCACGCGTTCGACCGGGCGACCCGGCTGTGCAGCACGTCGCCGATGATCAGGACGCGCACGCCGTCGAGGCCCTGGCCGCGTGAGCCGGCGCCGTGCAGGCGGCGGCGCATGGTGAAGGCGTCGAGCAGCGCCTGCGTCGGGTGCTCGTGGGTCCCGTCACCGGCGTTGACCACGGGGACGTCGATCCAATCGGCGTCGGCGAGCACCCGCGGGGCGCCCGAGGCACCGTGGCGCATGACGATGCCGTCGATGCCCATCGCGCCGAGGGTCTGCACGGTGTCCTTCAGGGATTCGCCCTTCGAGACGCTCGAGCCCTTCGCGGCGAAGTTCAGGACGTCGGCGGACAGGCGCTTCGCGGCGGCCTCGAACGAGATGCGCGTGCGCGTGGAGTCCTCGAAGAACAGGTTCACCACGGTCTTGCCGCGCAGGGCCGGGAGCTTCCGGACCTCGCGCGTGTTGACCTCGGCCATCTCCTCGGCGACGTCGAGGATGTGGACGGCCTGGTCGCGGGACAGGTCGGCGGTGGAGAGCAGGTGCCGCATCACGCCACCCCCTGCTCGATGAACACGGTGTCGTCGCCGTCGGTCTCGGCCAGGTGCAGCGTGACCCGCTCGTCGGACGCGGTCGGCAGGTTCTTGCCCACGTGGTCCGCGCGGATCGGCAGCTCGCGGTGGCCGCGGTCGACGAGCACGGCGAGCCGGACGGCACGCGGCCGCCCGATGCCCTGCAGCGCGTCGAGCGCGGCGCGGACGGTGCGACCGGAGTAGAGCACGTCGTCGACGAGCACGACGACCTTGCCGTCGATGCCGCCGGCGGGGATGACCGTCCGGTGCGGCGCGCGACCGATGCCGTGGCCGAGGTCGTCCCGGTGCATGGTGACGTCGAGCGTGCCGACACGCTCCGTCCCGATGCCGCCTGCGGCCGAGGACCACTCCGGCTCGATGCCGGCCAGGATCCGGCCGAGGCGCTCCGCCAGGACGGCACCCCGGGTCGGGATGCCGAGGAGCACGAGGTCCGAGCCCCCGTGGTTGGCTTCGAGGATCTCGTGCGCGATGCGTGTCAGGGCACGCGTGATGTCGGGCTGTTGCAGGACCGTTCTGGTTCCCACGTCGACCCCCTTCCCCGCCTCACTGGACGGCATTAAAGGATGCTGACGTGGTCAACCCTACCGGGACTCCTGGTCTCCTGCGACCGTCCGACCGGACGGTGCGCGACCGCCGGCGACGGCCCCGAGCACGCCGTTGACGAAGCCCGCCGAGTCCTCGGTGGACAGCGACTGCGCGAGCTCGACCGCCTCGGCGATGGCGACGGCGTCGGGGACCTCCGGGTTGAACCGGAGCTCCCAGACGGCCATCCGCAGGATGCAGCGGTCGAGGACCGGCATCCGGGCGATCGACCAGCCCTGGGCGTGGTCGACGATGACGGAGTCGATCTCGTGACGGGCATCGTCGAAACCGGTGACGATCTGGCGCGCGTAGTCCCAGCTGGAGGCTCGCTCCGGCTGGTCCAGGTGCCTGACCGTCTCAGTGGCGAGCACGTCCGCGATCGGCAGCTCGCGCACCTCGGCCACGTACAGCATGTCGAGGGCGCGCTTGCGGGCCTTCGAACGAGCACTCATACGGTCAGCGCCTAGGAGTTGACGCGGCCGAGGAAGCTGCCGTCGCGCGTGTCGATCTTCACCAGGGTGCCGCTCTCCAGGTACAGCGGGACCTGGATGCGGTGGCCGGTCGCGATGATGGTCGCGTCCTTGGTGCCACCGGAGGAACGGTCACCCTGCAGGCCGGGCTCGGTCTCGACCTCGGTCACGATCGACGTCGGGAGCTCGACGTACAGCGGGTTGCCCTCGTTCATCGCGATGGTGACCATCGCGGACTCGAGCAGGTAGTTCTTGGCGTCGCCGACCACGGTCGCGGAGACCGGGATCTGGTCGTACGTGTCGGTGTCCATGAACACGTAGGAGTCGCCGTCCTCGTAGAGGAACTGGTAGTCACGACGGTCGACGGTCGCGGTGTCGATCTTCGCGCCGGCGTTGAACGTGCGGTCGACGACCTTGCCGGAGACGACGTTCTTGAGCTTCGTGCGGACGAACGCGCCGCCCTTGCCCGGCTTGACGTGCTGGAACTCGACGACCGACCACAGCTGGCCGTCGATGATGAGAACGGCGCCGTTCTTGATGTCTGTGGTACTGGCCATGAGTCGTCGGTGTCCCGTTCGGTCGTGTTGTGAAGTGTCCTCGGGCCGCGGACGGCCCCGGACGAGTGTAGCGGACGCCCGCCCGGCGGCCGGAGCGGTGCGCGCCGCGGTCAACGCCGCCGTCGGGCGAGCCAGGCGTCGATCGCCGCCCAGCCGAGCAGCACCACCGCCGCTCCCCCGAGCAACCCGCCCGCGACCCCGGTGGACAGGGCCGCCGTCGGTCGCGCCGGCAGCGCCAGGTAGACGATCGCCAGGATCCCCGCCCCCGCGCCGAGCAGCACGAGCAGGATGCGCCGGATCATGCCGGACACGAGCTGCCGGTCGCGGCTGTCCGCGAAGAGCCGGATGTTCACCGTGAACCGTCCGGTCTCGATCGCCTCGCCGATGCGGTCCACCCGGCGGGGCAGGCGACGGGCGGCCGACACGACGCCGAGCAGTTCCTTCGCCGCGAGGTCGCGGAGCTTGCCCGGCCGGAGCTGGTCGGTGATCTGCTCCCGGGCGAGTCCGCGGGACTCCTCGAGCAGGTCGAACGACGGTGCGAGCGTGCGGAGGGTGCCCTCGAAGATGGCCAGGGCACGGGCCGCGGCGACGAAGTCCGGCGGCGGCTTCAACCGGTACCGCCCGAAGACCTCGACCGCGTCGTCCACGGTGTCGACACCGATGCGCGCACCCGGGCCGAGCTCGTCCGCGACGAAGCGGGCGATGTCCCGACGGAAGTCGGGCTCGTCGTGCGCATCGCGCACGGGTGCCATCCGCAGGACCGCATCGGCGATCCGCGACGTGTCGTCCTGCAGGTAGGCGGCCAACAGGTCCTGGACCGTGTCCCGGAGACCCGGGTCGAGCCTCCCGACCGATCCGAAGTCGATCAACGCGGGCCGCCCGTCGGGCAGCACCAGGACGTTCCCCGGGTGCAGGTCCGCGTGGTACAGGCCGTCGAAGACGACCTGGCGCAGGAAGGCGCGGAGGATCGCGCGCATCGGCGCGTCGAGGTCGCGCTCGGAACGCTCGGCGCGGATCGCGCTGAGGGTGTCGCCCTCCAGGAACTCCATCACGAGCACACGCCGGCCGGACAGGTCCGGGTAGGGGTCCGGGAACCGGACCTCGTCCGGACGCGCGCTGCGGGCCTGGGCCGCACGCAGCGCCGTGAGGTTCCGGAGCTCGGAGACGAAGTCGACCTGCCGGATCAGGTCGTCCGCGTACTGGCCGGCGATGTCCTGCACCCCGACCTGCCGCGCCTCGGTCGACCACCGAGCCATGAACCGGACGACCCGCAGCGCGATGTCGACGTCGCGGCGCACCGCGGCGTCGATCCCCGGCCGCTGCACCTTCACGGCGACCGCGGTGCCGTCGGGCAGCCGGGCGCGGTGTACCTGCGCGATGGACGCCGCTGCGACGGGCACCGGGTCGAAGGTCGCGAAGACCTGGTCGACCGGAGCACCGAGCTCCTGCTCGAGGAGCGCACGGACCTCGTCCGCCGGCGCCGCCGTGACGTTCCGCTGCAGGTGTGCGAGTCCCTCGGTCCACTCCTCGGGCAACAGGTCGTCGCGGGTGGAGAGCAGCTGGCCCATCTTCACGAACCCGCCACCGGCTTCCTCGAGCGCCCGGCGCAGGTGCTCGGCCTGGTCGCGACGCAGGTCCGAGGTGGCCGGGTCGTGCGAGAAGTCGAGACGACGGAACGGCACCAGGTGGTGGCGGCGGGCGATCGAGAGGGGTTCGGTGAAGCGTCGACCACGGGAGCGCAGATTGCCGGTGTCGGCATCGCGCGGGCCGGAGAGGTCGCTCAGTCGGGGTGGGGTGGGCACGCCCGCCAGTCTGCTCCCCGGTGCTGGGTCCGCAGCGTGCGGGTGGCCCGGTCCGTCGCGTCGCTCTGTCCTCCTCCACAGCCTGGAGGCCCGGCTCGGCTTCCACAGGTCGGCGCGGGCCCGGCGCGGGGCTCGGTCATGGAGCGGACACTCGTGCCGGGGAGACAGCAGCGATCGCGGCGTGCATCGCCGCCGGAGCGGCGATCGTCGCGGCCGTCTTCAGCCGGTTCGACGGGAGGCCTGGCATCGGTTCACCTGGGTCACCGTCTCGACGCGTGTCACCTGGTGGTGGCGCAGGACGCGACGGGCCCTGCGCTGACCGGCGTGGCTAGACGCCGACCTCCTGGTAGGCGGTGAAGAGCAGGTGGTCCTCGGGGCCCTCGAGCACGACGGGCTTGCCGACGCCGTCCAGGATGATGAACCGCAGCATGCCGGCACGGGCCTTCTTGTCGCGACGCATCGTGGCGAGCAGCCCCTGCCACCGACCGACACCGTACGAGGTCGGCAGGTCGAGCGACTCGAGGATCGCCCGGTGCCGGTCGACCGTGGCGTCGTCCAGGTGGCCGGTGAGTCGGGCGAGTTCGGCGGCGAACACCATGCCGACCGACACCGCCGCCCCGTGGCGCCACTGGTACCGCTCGGCGTGCTCGATCGCGTGCCCGAGGGTGTGTCCGTAGTTCAGGATCTCGCGTCGGCCCTGCTCGGTGAAGTCGTCCGAGACGACCTCGGCCTTGAGCGCGATGGCGAGCTCGACGACCCGCCGGAACTCCGGCGTCGTCGGGTCGGTCACCCGGTCGACGTCGGCCTCGACGATGTCCAGGATCTCGGGCACGGCGATGAACCCCGCCTTCACGATCTCCGCGAAGCCGGTCAGGATCTCGTTGCGCGGCAGCGTGCGGGCGAGGTCGAGGTCCACGACGACGGCGCGGGGGGCGTAGAAAGCGCCGACCAGGTTCTTGCCCTCGTTCGTGTTGATGCCCGTCTTCCCGCCGACGCTGGCGTCCACCATGCCGAGCACGCTGGTCGGGACGGCCACGTACGGCACACCGCGCAGCCAGGTCGCGGCGACGAAGCCGGCCAGGTCGGTGACGGCACCGCCACCGAGGCCGATGACCGCGTCGGTGCGGGTGAAGTCGGCCTGCCCCATGATCTGCCAGCAGAACGCCGCGACCTCGACGCGCTTGGCGCCCTCGGCATCGGGGACCTCGGCGATCAGGGCTTCGAGCCCGGCCTCGACCAGCAGCGCCCGGAGCTCGTTCGCCCGGGCACCGAGCGTCGGCGAGTGCACGATGAGGACCTTGGCGACACGCGGGCCCAGGATCGCGGGCAGGGCGCCGAGCAGGTCCGTACCGACGGCCACCGTGTAGCCGTCGTCACCGCCGACCCGGATCTCGGTGGTCCCGGCGGGCAGGGTCGACTCGGTCACGGTGCTCCTTCGGTGCTGGTGGTGCTGGTGGTGCTGCTGGTCGTGCTGCCGGGCGCGGCGGTGGTGCCGCTGCGCTCGGTGGTGCCGGCGTCGCTGCGCTCGGTGGTGCCGGCGTCGCTGCGCTCGGTGGTGCCTGCGTCGCTGCGCTCGGTGGTGCCGGCGTCGCTGCGCAGCCACGTGACGACCTCGTCGACCACGCGGGACATCGGCCGGCGGGACGTGTCGACCACGACGTGCGCGAGCTCGGCGTAGGTGGCGGCCCGCTCGTCCATGATCGTCTGCCAGGCGTCGATCCCGCCGTTCGCCAGCAGGGGCCGGTCGGACCCGGCGATGCGGTCGGCGACGGCCTCGGGCGACACGGTGAGCAGGACGATGCGCGCCCCGCCCAGGGCCTGCCGGGTGTCCGCGTGGGTGACGGCTCCCCCGCCCACGGCGATCACGCCGCCGGTGGCGAGCGCTGCCCGGACGGCCTCGGCTTCGAGGGCGCGGAACGCCGGCTCACCGCGGTCGGCGAAGATCCCGGGGATCGGTCCGTGCTCGCGCACGATGACCCGGTCGGTGTCCGTGAACGGGACGCCGAGGGCCTTCGCCACCCGCTTGCCGACGCTCGACTTGCCGGCGCCCATCGGGCCGATGACGACCACGGGCGCGTCGGCGCGTCGGACGTCGGTGCTCACAGGTCGGTCGAGGTCGCCGACGGTTCGGTCCGGCGCGTCCGCAGGGTCTCCGGGATCGCCGCGAGGTAGGCGTCGAGGTTGCGCTTCGTCTCGACGACGTTGTCGCCGCCGAACTTCTCGAGCACCGCGTCGGCGAGCACCAGGGCCACCATCGCCTCGGCGACGACGCCCGCCGCGGGCACGGCACAGACGTCCGAGCGCTGGTGGTGCGCCGAGGCGTCCTCACCGGAGACGACGTCCACGGTGTGCAGGGCGTGCGGGATGGTCGCGATCGGCTTCATGCCGGCGCGGACCCGCAGCACGGTGCCCGTGGACATCCCGCCCTCGGTCCCACCGGCGCGGTCGCTCGTGCGGTAGATCTCGCCGTCCTCGCGGTACAGCTCGTCGTGGGCGGCGGAGCCCCGGCGCCCGGCGGTCGCGAAGCCGTCGCCGACCTCGACGCCCTTGATGGCCTGGATCCCCATGATCGCCGCGGCAAGGCGGGCATCGAGCCGGCGGTCCCAGTGCACGTGCGAGCCGAGGCCCGGCGGGACGCCGTAGAACAGCACCTCGACGACGCCGCCGAGGGTGTCGCCGTCCTTCTTCGCGGCCTCGACCTCGGTGACCATCCGTGCCGAGGTCTCGGGGTCGAAGCAGCGCAGCTGGTCCTCGTCGAGGCGGTCCACGTCGTCGGGCAGCGGCAGCTCCGTGCCGTCCGGGACCCGGACGGTCCCGACCTGCAGCGTGTGCGCCACCGAGCGGATGCCGAGTTCGGCCAGGAACGACTTCGCGACGGCGCCGAGCGCCACACGGGCAGCGGTCTCGCGGGCGCTCGCACGCTCCAGGATCGGGCGGGCCTCGTCGAAGCCGTACTTCTGCATGCCGACCAGGTCGGCGTGACCCGGACGCGGTCGGGTCAGCGGGGCGCTCCGCCCGCGGGACATCTCGGTCGACTCGATCGGCTCGGGGTTCATGACCTCGACCCACTTCGGCCACTCGGTGTTGCCGATGCGGATCGCGATGGGGCTGCCGAGCGAGTAGCCGTGCCGGACGCCGCCGGACACGTGCAGCTCGTCCTGCTCGAACTTCATCCGCGAGCCACGGCCGTAGCCGAGCTTGCGGCGCGCGAGATCGGCACGGATGGACTCGAACGACACCGGGACACCCGCGGGCAGGCCCTCGAGCATGGCGATCAGTTCGGGTCCGTGGGACTCACCAGCAGTCAACCAACGAAGCATGCGGCAATCCTCCCACAGCGCACCGCCGTGCGACGTCGCCGTCCTACTGGTAGTCGGGGTGCGCCCGGAGCCACGCCTGGAACTGCTTCACCGCGACGAGGTGCTCGTCGTAGGTGTTCGAGAACACCGTCTCGCCGGTTTCCAGGTTCACCGTCACGAAGTACAGCCACTTGCCCGGGGCCTCGTTCGTCACGGCCTTGATCGCGATGTCACCGGGGTTCGAGATCGGTGCCGGCGGCAGCCCCTCGTGCACGTACGTGTTGTACGCGTTCGACTCGTCGGCCCGTTCGGCGTCGGTCGTCGTCACGGTGTGCGTGTTGCCCGTGCCGTAGGCGACGGTGGCGTCGGACTGCAGGCGCATGCCCTGGTCGAGGCGGTTCTGGAACACCCGGGCGACCTTCGGGTAGTCGGCCGCGAGGCCGGCTTCCTTCTGCACCAGCGACGCGAAGACGATGGTGCGCTCCTGGTCGGCCTCCTTGACGCCGGCGGCGGACAGGCGCTCCTTCATGGTGTCGACCATCGACTTGAAGTACTGCTCGGCGGTCCAGCCCGGGTTGATCGGGTAGGTCGCGGGGAAGAGCCAGCCCTCGAGCGTCGTGACGCCGGACGGCAGGTCGTAGGCCGACAGGTCCTTCGCGGCCGCGTCGACCTCCTGCTTGGTCAGGCCGGCCTTCGAGACCATCCCGGCCTCGATGTCGGCGAGTGCGGTGCCCTCCGGGATGATGATCGACGCCTGCACGCGGTTCTTCGTGTCCTGCAGTGCCGCGAGCGCGGACTTCGAGCTCATCTGCTTCTTCAGCGCGTACGAACCCGGCTGGAACTGCACGTCCGGCGAGGCCAGCAGGAGCTTGTAGAACACCTTCGAGTCCTTGACGACGCCGCTGCGCTGCAGCGTCGCGGCGACGTTCTCGCCGATGTCGCCCTGCTTGATGGTGATGGTCACCTTCGAGGTGCCGTCGCCGGTGTAGTCGTCGGGCTCCTGGGCGCCGCTGATCGCCGCGATGAGCTGCTGGATCTTGGGGGCGGCGAAGGTGTACGCCCCGACGCCGGCGGCGAGCACCACCGCGACGATGACGAGTCCGGCGACGAGCGGTCCGCGTCGGCGCTTCGGCCGTGGCTCCCGGGGCGGCCTGGAGGCGCGTCCTCCCCCGCCTCGTCCCCCGCGGCCACCGCCTCCCGCGGCGCCACCGCCGCCGGTCACGTCACCGTCGTCCGTCCCGCCGGCCCCGGATCCGCCGCCCGCAGCGGTCGCCGCGGGCTCGGTCGGCAGCTCGCCGGTCAGCAGTGCGGCGACCTCGGGGTGCAGGTCTTCGGGGCGGGTGGCGATCGGCGCGTCGGCGGGTGACGCGGGGCGTTCGTCGCGTGCGGCTGGCGGGGAATCGGTGGTCCGCTCGGGGACCGGCGACTCGTCGGTCGCTGCGACGCGGGCTCGTTCGGCCTCGAGGGCTCGGGCTTCACGTCGGGACATCGGCGGCGGCGGGGTCACCTGACCAGCGTCGTCGCGGTCATCGGTGCCTGTCGTGCGGTCGGAAGTCGCCTTCCGCCGCTCGGCGTCGTTGCCGGGCGCGATGATCGCGTTCCAGTCCAGATCGTCTGCCAACGTCCTCGGTCTCTCGGTCGGGAACTCCACCTGGGCACCGTCGTCCTCGCAGCTGACGACGAGAGCACCCATGTGCGGTACCGGGCAGCCCTGTCAGGGAAGCGTGGCGCCCGGAGGGGCACCGGCACTGCGCTCGTGGTCGAGCGCGTGTTGCAGAATGATAACAGCGGCTGCTTGGTCGATCACGGCCCGGGACTTCTTCGTGTTCTTGCCGGCCTGGTGCAGCCCCCGCTGGGCCGTCACGGTCGACAGTCGTTCGTCGACCAGGCGCACCGGCCGACGCGTCGCGATCCGGGCGGCGAAGACACGGGCGTCCTCGGTGGAGGCCGTGTCCCCACCCGACATCGACAGGGGCAGCCCGACGACGACCTCGAGCACGTCGTACTCGTCCGCGAGCTCGAGGATCCGCCGGAGGTCCGTCGAGTCGTCACGACGGACGGTCTCGACCGGCGTCGCCAGCAGGCCGTCGCAGTCGCACACGGCGACCCCGATCCGGGCGCGTCCGACGTCCACGCCGAGGCGACGCCCGGACCGGATGTCCACGGTCAGCCCGCGAGCCGTGCGGTCACGGCACGCAGCGCCGCGGGGAGCGCGGCCGCGTCGGTCCCGCCGCCCTGCGCCAGGTCCGGCTTGCCGCCGCCACCGCCACCGAGCACGCCGGCGGCCTCCTTCGCGAGGGGGCCCGCCTGCACGCCCGCAGCACGAGCGGCGTCGTTGGTCGCGACGATCACGATCGGCTTGCCACCGACGACCGCCCCGAGCACGACCACGGCCGCGCCGTCACCGAGCTGGCCCCGCACGCCGGTGGCGAGCGAGCGCAGGTCGTCGCCGGACTGCAGGCCGTCGACCGTCTCGGCGACCACCGTGGTGGCACCGACGGTCGTGGCGTTGCGGGCGATGGCGGGCACGCGCTGCTGCAGGTTGGCCGACTCGTACTCGGCGAGCTTCTTCTGGGCGGACCGGAGGTCCTCCATCAGGTTCTGGACGCGGGCCGGCAGGTCGGCCCGGGGTGCCTTGAGCGCGCTGGAGAGCTGCGACACGATCGTGCGTTCGACGGCGAGGTCGCGGAACCCCTCGAGCCCGACCAGTGCCTCGACGCGGCGGTTGGTCGAACCGACGCTCGACTCCCCCACCAGGTTGACGAGCCCGATCTGCGCGCTCGAGGCGACGTGCGTGCCACCGCAGAGCTCGCGGGACCACGGGCCGCCGATGTCGACCATGCGGACCTCGGCGCCGTACTTCTCACCGAACAGGGCCTGTGCCCCGAGGGCCTTCGCCTCGTCGATGGGCAGGATGCGCGTGGAGACCTCGAGGTCGGTGCGGATCGCGGTGTTCACGACCTCCTCGATCTCGGAGCGTGTCTCGAGCGAGACCGGCTGCGACCACGAGAAGTCGAGGCGCATGTAGCCGGACTTGTTGTACGAACCGGCCTGCAGCGCCTCCGGCCCGAGGATGTCGCGGAGGGCCGCGTTGACCAGGTGCGTCGCGGAGTGCGCCTGGGTCGCACCGCGGCGGTACTCCGCGTCGACGACGGTGCTCGCGGCGTCGCCGACGCCGACCTCACCGGAGCGGACCTGCACGGTGTGGCTCCAGAGCCCGGAGACCGGTCGCTGGACGTCGAGGACCTCGAGGTCGAACCCGTTGCCGACGATCGAGCCCTGGTCGGCGTCCTGGCCGCCCGACTCGGCGTACAGGGAGGTCTCGCCGAGGATCACCTCGGCGATGTCACCGGCGACCGCACGGTCGACGCTCACACCGCCGACGATGATGCCGAGCACGCGCGTCTCGGCCTCGAGCGCGTCGTAGCCGAGGAACGTCGTCTCGCCCTTCGCCCGGAACGCGCTGTACACGCTCAGGTCGGCGATCGCGGTCTTCTTGCTCTTCGCGTCGGCCTTCGCCCGGGCACGCTGCTCGGACATCAGGGTCTCGAACGCCGTGCGGTCGACGTGGACGCCGGCTTCCTCGGCCATCTCCATCGTCAGGTCGATGGGGAACCCGAAGGTGTCGTGCAGCAGGAACGCCGTGTCGCCGCCGATCGACGGGGCGCCGTCCTGCTTCGCGCGCTCGACGGCGACGTCGAGGATGGTCGTGCCCTGTGCCAGGGTGCGGAGGAAGGTCTCCTCTTCCGCGTAGGCGATGCGGGAGATCCGGTCGTAGTCGGACGCCACCTCGGGGTAGGCGTCGCGCATGGCGTCGCGGGACGCCGGGAAGAGCTCGGGGAACGTGGGGGCCTCGACACCGAGCAGGCGCATCGCACGGACGGTGCGACGGAGCAGCCGACGGAGGATGTACCCGCGGCCCTCGTTCGACGGGCTCACGCCGTCGGCGATGAGCATCAGCGAGGAACGGACGTGGTCGGCGATGACGCGCATCCGCACGTCGTCCTCGTGCACGGCACCGTAGCGCCGGCCGGAGATCTCGGCCGCACGGTCGAGCACCGGGCGCACCTGGTCGATCTCGTACATGTTGTCGACGCCCTGCTTGATGAAGGCGACGCGCTCGAGCCCCATGCCGGTGTCGATGTTCTTGTTCGGCAGCTCGCCGGTGATCTCGAAGTCGTACTTCGACCGCACGTCGGCGATCTGGTACTGCATGAAGACGAGGTTCCAGATCTCGACGTACCGGTCGTCGTCCGTCGCCGGGCCGCCGTCGATGCCGTACTCGGGGCCACGGTCGAAGAAGATCTCCGAGCAGGGACCCGCCGGTCCGGGCTGTCCGGTCGACCAGTAGTTGGTGTCCTTGCCGAGGCGCTGGATCCGCTCGTCGGGCAGCGAGGAGTGCTGCTTCCAGAAGCCGATCGCCTCGTCGTCCTCTTCGTAGACGGTGACCCAGAGGTCGTCCGGCGAGAAGCCGAGCCCGCCGTCGGTCTCCGGCTTGGTCAGGAACTCCCAGGCGAACTGGATCGCCTGCTCCTTGAAGTAGTCGCCGAACGAGAAGTTCCCGTTCATCTGGAAGAACGTGCCGTGGCGAGGGGTCTTGCCGACCTCTTCGATGTCGTTCGTGCGGATGCACTTCTGCACGCTCGTCGCCCGCGGGAACGGCGCAGGGATGAGACCGGTCAGGTACGGGATGAACGGCACCATGCCGGCGACCGTGAAGAGGAGCGACGGGTCGTCGGAGACGAGGGACGCGGACGGGACGACGGTGTGGCCGCGGTCACCGAAGTACTGGAGCCAACGGCGGCGGATCTCTGCGGTCTGCATGGTGCTTCCTGGGTTCAGGTCGTGGGTGGAGGAGGGTCGTGGCTGCTCGGTCGGAGCGCTCAGACGTCGGTACGGAGCTCGGCCTCGCGCGACCGGTAGCCGTCCGCGACGGCTCCCGTGAAGGCCTTCGTCTTGGCGTTCACCTCGGCGAAGAGCCGGGCGCCACCGGAGGTCTGGGCGACCCGGTGTGCGACGGCGAACCCGATGACGATGCCGACGGCGACGAAGAACAGCTGCTTCACGGTGCCTCTCCCTCTGTGCACCCGGGCGGTGCATGCCCGGACAAGCTTAGTCGCCGGGCACTTCCGCGCGTCCCCGTCCGCAAGACGCCGTCGTGTCGGCAGGACGGCGCCGAACTCGGGGGCGTCTCGCGCACCCGGAGGCGCGTCGCGGAGACGACGGCGTGTTGCGAAGCGGAGGCGGTGCCGGAACGCCGAACGGCGGGTCGCCCTCGAGAGGACGACCCGCCGTTCGGGTGTGATCAGTGGATCAGCGAGCTGCGTAGTACTCGACGACGAGCTGCACTTCACAGGTCACGGGGACCTCGGCGCGCTTCGGGCGACGCACGAGGCGGGCCTGGAGCTTCTCGATCTCGACCTCGAGGTAGCCCGGGACCTTCGGGAGGACTTCCTGGTGGCCACCGGCAGCGGCGACCTGGAAGGGCTCCATCGACTCGGACTTCGCCTTGACGTGGATCAGCTGGCCCTCCTTGACGCGGAAGGAGGGGCGGTCGACGAGCTTGCCGTCGACCAGGATGTGGCGGTGCACGATCAGCTGACGGGCCTGCGCGGTGGTGCGGGCGAAGCCGGCACGGACCACGAGGGCGTCGAGGCGCTGCTCGAGGAGCTCGACCAGGTTCTCACCGGTCAGGCCCTTCGTCTTGCGGGCCTCTTCGAAGACGATGCGGAGCTGCTTCTCGCGGATGCCGTACTGGGCGCGCAGACGCTGCTTCTCACGGAGGCGGACGGCGTAGTCGCTGTCCGCACGACGGCGCGTACGGCCGTGCTCACCGGGCCCGTAGGGGCGCTTCTCGAGGTAACGGGCAGCCTTCGGCGTCAGCGGGATGCCGAGTGCGCGCGACAGGCGGGTCTTGCTGCGGGTACGTGACTTGGTAGACACAGGGTCCTTTTCTCTGTTCGAACTGAATACTCACCGGAGGCCGGGCACGCGAGTGCCGGTGGCCCCGACGACGGGATCCAGAGGGATGAGCCTGTGGGATCGGACGGCTACAGTCCGAACCTCTGCCCCCGTACCACCGGAGTGGCACTCTGTCCTCGACGCAGCCGTGCTCGAGGACCAGGACGTAGGCCCGGCAATGCTAGCAGCATCGGGGCGGGCGCAGAAGCACCGACGCTAGTGGCCGCGTGTGATCTTCCGGAGTCGTTCGAGCCGCGGCCCGACCTCGCGCTCGTAGCCGTTGGCCGTCGGCGTGTAGTACTCGGTGCCCTCGAGTGCGTCCGGCAGGTACTGCTGCTCGGCGACCCCGTGCTCGGCGTCGTGGGAGTAGACGTACCCCTTGCCGTGCCCGAGGCGCTTCGCCCCGGCGTAGTGCGCGTCGCGCAGGTGCATCGGGACCGTGCCCATGCGCCCCGCCTTGACGTCGGCCATCGCCTGGTTGACCCCGTTGTAGGCGGCGTTCGACTTCGGCGCCGTCGCCAGGTAGACGACCGCCTCGGCCAGCGGGATCCGCCCCTCGGGCATCCCGATGAGCTGGACGGCCTGAGCCGCCGCGACCGCGATGGGCAGCGCCTGCGGGTCCGCCATGCCGATGTCCTCGGACGCGGAGATGATGATCCGCCGCGCGATGAACCGGGAGTCCTCACCGGCCTCGATCATCCGGGCGAGGTAGTGCAGGGCGGCGTCGACGTCGCTCCCCCGCACCGACTTGATGAAGGCGCTGATGACGTCGTAGTGCTCGTCACCCTGTCGGTCGTAGCGCAGCAGGGCCCGGTCGACCGCAGCCGCGACGGTGTCGGCGTCGACGACGGGCACGGTGTCGTCGTCCTCGTCCTGCTCGGCGGTGGCCGACGCCGCCGCGGCCTCGAGCGCCGTCAGAGCACGTCGGGCGTCACCGGACGCGAGGCGGATGATCGCGCTGCGGGCTTCGTCGCCGAGGACGACGGCACCGCCGAGCCCGCGGGGGTCCTCCACCGCGCGGTCGACGAGCATGCCGAGGTCGGGATCGGTGAGCGGTTTGAGCGTCAGGAGCAGTGAGCGGGACAGCAGGGGCGAGATGACCGAGAACGACGGGTTCTCGGTGGTGGCGGCGATCAGGATGACCCACCCGTTCTCGACTCCGGGCAGCAGGGCGTCCTGCTGGGCCTTGCTGAACCGGTGGATCTCGTCGAGGAACAGCACCGTGGTCGACCCGTACAGGTCGCGGTGGGTCAGCGCCTTCTCCATGACCTCGCGCACGTCCTTCACGCCGGCGGTCACGGCGGAGAGCTCGACGAACTCGCGACCGGACTGCCGTGCTATGGCCTGCGCCAGCGTGGTCTTGCCAGTGCCGGGCGGTCCCCACAGGATCACGGAGACCCCGCCGGGGTTCTCACGCGTGCCGGTGGCGAGCTGCACCAGGGGCGAACCCCGGCCGAGCAGGTGCTGTTGACCGGCGACCTCGTCGAGGCTGGTGGGGCGCATCCGGACGGCGAGCGGGACGGAACCCTGCGCGAGACCGGCGCGACCACCCGTCGTGGGTGCGTGCATTCCCGAACGATCCGCTGCCATCCTGCAATCGTAGGCCGGTCCACCGACGCAGGCCGCGCCTCCCTGCTGGTGACGGCGACCGTTCGGCTACGCTCGTTGCACACTGCGACGAGAGGGCAGACCAGCACCGTGGCACCGAAGAACCCAGCGCGTGACAACCGTGAGGCGCGCGAGCGCCTCCGCCTCTACCAGGCCCGCCAGGGCCTCCACGAGCGGCAGCGACGCCGCCGCGTGCGGGACAACCTGATCGGCGCCGGTGCCCTCGTCCTCGTCGCGGCCCTCGCCACCGGGTCGCAGCTCGCCTTCGCCGGATCGCGGGGGTCGGACGCCCCGGCCCCGAGCGCCTCCGCGTCGTCGACGGCGACGCCGTCGGCCAGTGCCACGGCCGGCAACACCGGCGACGTGCCGAGCAAGTCGATCGCGAAGGGCGCGACCTGGACCGGCACCCTCACGCTCAACAAGGACATCGACCTCGGCATCGAGCTGGACGGCGCGAAGGCGCCGCAGGCCACGAGTGCCGAGATCTCCTTGATCCGCGAGCAGTTCTACAACGGCACCACCTGCCACCGGCTCGCCGACAGCGACGGACTGAAGTTCCTGCAGTGCGGCTCCGCGAACGGCGACGGCACCGGCGACGCCGGCTTCGAGTACGGTCCGCTCGAGAACGTGCCGGAAGACGGCGTCTACGGGAAGGGCACGATCGCGATCGCACGGTCGGACTCCCCGTACTCGCAGTCGACGCAGTTCTTCATCGTCTACGGGGACACCACGCTCGACGGCTCGACGGGCGGCTACACGGTCGTCGGCAAGGTCACGAGCGGGCTGTCCGAGCTCGAGTCGAAGATCGCCGCGAAGGGCATCGCGTCGCCCGGCAGCGACGGCACCGGCGAGCCGAAGGTGGCGACGAAGATCACCGACGCGACCATCGCGGAGCAGAAGTAGTCCACAACCCGTCGCACCGGTCGGGCGGCGGAGCCCGTCCGTGCAATAGGCTGACGACCTGACCGTGCCGACGGTGACGTCGGCGATGCACGACCACGATCGAGGCGAGACCTGTGGGATCTGACGAAGCAACGACCTGGGGGCGGGTCGACGAGAACGGGACCGTGTACGTCCGGTACGAAGAGACCGAACGTGCTGTCGGTGAGTACCCGGACGCCACCCCCGAAGAAGCCCTCGCCTACTTCGCGCGGAAGTACGCCGACCTCGAGGGGCAGGTGAAGATAGCCGAGCAGCGCGTCCAGCGCGGTGCGTCGGCGAACGACGTCGCCCGGACGGTCGAGCACCTGACCGCCCTGGTCGCCGACGCGCGCGTGGTGGGTGACATCAAGTCGCTCGAGACCCGCGTGGGCGCGCTCACCGAGCAGCTCGGCTCGCTCACCAAGGAGCAGGCGGAACAGGCGCAGCAGGCGCTGCAGGACGCCCTGGCGCACCGCACCGCCCTGGTCGAGGAAGCCGAGGCACTCGCCGCGGTGGACCCCGCACGCGCGCAGTGGAAGCAGATCACGGCGCAGCTCGACGACGTGTTCGCGCGCTGGCAGCAGCACCAGCACGACGGGCCGCGGATCCCCAAGAACGAGGCCAACGACCTCTGGAAGCGGTTCCGCGCAGCGCGGTCCACCGTCGACCAGCACCGTCGTGCGTTCTACTCCGAGCTGGACGCACAGCACCGTGATGCCCGGACCCGCAAGCAGGAGCTCGTGGCGCAGGCCGAGGCCCTCGCACCCCGCGGCTCCGATGCGATCCCGGACTACCGCCAGCTCCTCGACGACTGGAAGAACGCCGGGCGTGCCGGCAAGCGGCACGACGACGCACTCTGGGCGCGCTTCAAGGCCGCCGGGGACGTGCTGTTCGAGCAGCGCCACGCCGAGAGCGCAGCCGAGAACGAAGAGTTCTCCGCCAACCTCGAGGCGAAGCAGGCCCTGCTGACCGAGGCCGAGCCGCTCCTGCAGGCGACCGACCGGGTCGCCGCGCGCAAGACCCTCACCGGCATCCAGCGCCGCTGGGACGAGATCGGCAAGGTGCCCCGCGGTGACGTCCGTCGGGTCGAGGACCGCCTGCGCGCCATCGAGGACCACGTCCGTGGGCTCGAGGACGCGCACTGGAAGGAATCGAACCCGGAGCGCAAGGCCCGTCAGAACGGCCTCGCGAGCCAGCTGGAAGACGCGATCGGCAAGCTCCAGTCCGAGCTCGCCGCGGCGCAGGCCACCGGCGACGCCCGGAAGATCAAGGACGCGCAGGAAGCCCTCGACGCCCGCAAGATCTGGCTCGACGCCCTGGGCGGCTGAGCCTCCGCACCACGAACGACGCCCCCGTGACCGAACGGTCACGGGGGCGTCGTCATACCAGGAGCACCAGCGGGCGAACCAGGCCAGCGTGCCGGCAGGTCAGACCGGAGCAGGCAATCCGAGCAGCAGTCGGATGTCGAGGTCGTCCTGCCGCATCTGCGCGGCGAGCTCGTCCATCGACGAGAACTTCACCATGCCGCGCACGTACGACACGAACAGCACCGAGATCCGATCGCCGTACAGGTCGATGTCGACGTCGAGCAGGTGCGCCTCGATCTGCTTCGCCGGCACGCCCTCGAACGTCGGGTTGTTGCCGACCGACACCGCTGCCGGGTAGACGGTGCCGTCGTGCAGCACCCGGGCGGCGTAGACGCCGTCGGCGGGGACGAAGCCCTCGCACGCCGGGTCGAGGTTCGCGGTGGGGTACCCCATCGCCCGGCCGCGCTGGTTGCCGTGCACCACGACGCTCCGCACGGCGTGCTCCCGCCCGAGGAGTCGTGCGGCCTCGGCCACGCGACCCTGGCCCAGGAGCTCCCGGATCCAGGTGGAGGACACCCGGCGCTCACCGTCGGGTCGGACGTCGTCGATCAGGTCCACGTCGTCGATGAGCTCGACCGTGAACCCGTGCTGCTCCCCCAGGGCACGCAGCAGCGCGACGTCGCCGGCGCCCTTCGCGCCGAAGCGGAAGTCGCTGCCGACGAAGACGAGCCGGGCGTGCAGGGTGTCGACGAGGATCTCGGACACGAAGGCCTCGGGCGACTTCGACTGCAGTTCCTGGTCGAAGCGGAGCAGCAGGGTGGCGTCGACCCCGGCGTCCTCGAGCAGTTCGCGGCGCTGCGCGGTGCTCGTCAGGGCCGGCGGGACGTGCGGCGGGTCGATGACGTTGAGCGGGTGGCGGTCGAACGTGACCACGGTGGCCACGAGGTCGTGCTCGCGGGCGGCACGCTCGAGGTGTGCAATGACGGCTCGGTGCCCGACGTGCACGCCGTCGAACTTGCCGATGGTGACCGCACTCGGCCCGAACCCGTCCGCCACGTCGGCGGTGTCCTCGTAGAACTGCACGGTGGCTCCTACTCGCTCGCCGGGGCGGTGGACGAGGACGCAGCCGGTGCCGTCGACTCGGTGACGGCGGTGCGGTGGTGCTTGCGGAGCCACCAGAGCCCGGCGATCGGCAGCACGAGCGGCGCGAAGGCATAGCCCATGCCGTAGTACGACCAGATGGTGTCGTCGGGGAACAGCTGGCGGTCGAACAGCGACAGGGTGCCGATGACGAGCACGCCGGTCATCTCGAACACGATCGTGACGCAGGCGACCCGGTACCAGAACCGACCGGGCACGATGAGGGCGATCATCGCGACGATGTAGACGACGGCAGCGATGGCACTGAGCGTGTAGGCGAACGGTGCGAACGAGAACTTCTCGATGATCTGCACGACGCTGCGTCCGGTCGCCGCCAGCGCGAGGATGCCGTACACGGCGATGAGGACGCGGCCGATGCCGGTCGCGAGTGAGGATCTGGTCGCCATTGCACCGATTCTACCGACGCGCGGCTCCGCGCATGACCTCCGGCGTCAGTTCAGCGCGAACCAGATCTGGTACATCCGGTAGACCATCACCGCGACGGTGAAGGCACCGGCACCGAGCACCACAGTGCTCCACTTCGTGCGGTCGATCAGTGCCCACACGACCGCGGCTGGTGGGACGAGCAGCACCGACACGGCGTACACCCCGAACTCGAGCGCGTTGCCGTCGGGCGGACTGCCCGTCGCCGGCAGCACGATCGAGATGACGCCCTGCACCAGGAGCAGCAGTTCGATGAGCACGAGGGCGCCGACGGTGTAGTCGTTCGGCTTCCAGCCGATGAACCCCACGACGACCGCGAAGAGCCCCACCACGACGGCGAGCACCAGCTGCACCCACATGTACCACTCGATCACGCGCGGGCTCCGGTCTGCGAGGAGGACGACGCACCGGGCGTCGGGAAGTTCGTGATGACCCGGAGCAGCCCACGGCGGACGGAGACGAGGCCGACCAGCCGGTCGTCGGACGCGGTGACCGCTGCCACCGGACCGTCCGAGTCGGGGTGCTCGGCCGCGACGCGCTTGCCGTCGGTGAGGTCCTTCGCCGAGGCTGCGTCGAGGGTCACGGACGAGAAGAGTCGCCGGGCGATGTCCGCCGGACGTACGAGCGCGGCGCGGACGTCGACGGCGTCGTCCTCGAGGTCGATGGCGTCCTGCACGTCGAACGGTCCGACGCGGGTCCGCCGGAGCGCGACGAGGTGTCCCCCGGTGCCGAGGGCAGCGCCGACGTCACGGGCGAGCGCGCGGACGTAGGTGCCCGACGAGCAGGTCACGACGACGTCGAGGTCCACCACGGCGACGTCGGTGCCGTCGACGGCGACGGTCCGCTCGTTCCGCGTCGTCACGTCGAACTGCGAGACGGTCACCGTGCGGGACTTGAGCTCCACCGCCTCGCCCTTGCGCGCCAGGTCGTAGGCGCGGCGCCCGTCGACCTTGATCGCACTGACCGTGGACGGGACCTGGTCGATCACGCCCCGCTGTGCTGCGACGGCGGTCTCGACGGCGTCGTCCGAGACGTCGGCAGCGGCCACACCGACAGCAGCGGTCGGCGTGCCGTCGGCGTCGTCGGAGTCCGTCGAGACGCCGAGCCGGATGGTCGCGGTGTAGGTCTTGTCGAGGCCCACCAGGTGCGTCAGCAACCGGGTGGATGGCCCGATGCCGAGCAGCAGCAGCCCGGTGGCCATGGGGTCGAGGGTCCCGGCGTGGCCGACTTTCTTCAGGCCGAGGCGCCGTCGGGCGATGGAGACCACCCGGTGGCTGGAGATCCCCTGCGGTTTGTCGACGAGGAGGATGCCGTCCGGCGCGGTTTCGAGCACCAGGCGAGATTACCAGCGCCGGTCAGCAGGCGTCGTTCCACTCGCGGCGGGGGTGCTCGGGATCGGTGACGTCGAGCACGGCGGAGGCTGCGATCTTCACGTCGGCGCGGCGCTCGAGCCGACCGGACTCCTGCTCCACCCACAGCGACCAGCGCCACAGGGTGCGCACCCCGGGGGCCAGGACGCCCCGTCCGTGCACGATCAGGACACCGTCACCGGCTCCGGTCGTGCGGAAGGGCGTCACCAGGTCGGACCGCAGCGTGTCCTGGTCGGCGGACGGCGCGGCGGCCGCCATCGCGGAGACCCCGTGCTGCTCGAAACCGGTGACGAGCGCGGCCGCGACCCGCTCGAGGTCGGTGCCGTCCTGCCCGTCGACACCGATGACCGTGCGGTTCGTGCCGACCTGCGCGATCGCCTCTGCGGCGATCGCAGCCATCGTGTCGGTCTCTTCGGGTGCCCAGCGTGCCATGCGTCCACCGTAGGCTGTCGAGGTGAACGCGAGTCGTGCCTCCAGACCGGATGTGGACAAACCGACCGCGCGACGCGGTGTGCAGGAGCCGGCCACGCCGGAACGGCCCGACATCGCGACCCCGCTGATCGCGTGGTTCCGGCAGCAGGCGCGGGACCTGCCGTGGCGCCGCCCCGGCTTCCCCGCGTGGGGGACGCTCGTCAGCGAGATCATGCTGCAGCAGACGCAGGTCGCGCGCGTGATCCCCCGTCTGGAGGCGTGGCTCACCCGGTGGCCGACGCCTCGCGACCTCGCGGACTCGCCGCCGTCCGAGGCGGTGCGCGCCTGGGACCGGCTCGGCTACCCGAGGCGCGCGCTCGCGCTCCACGCGGCGGCGACCGCGATCGCGACCCACCACGGCAACGTCGTGCCGCGCGACGTCGACGCGCTGCTCGCACTGCCGGGCATCGGCGGCTACACCGCGCGGGCCGTCGCGGTCTTCGCGTACGGCGACCGGCACCCGGTCGTGGACGTCAACGTGCGCCGTGTGCTCGCTCGTGCGGTCCTCGGCCAGGGCGAACCCGGGCCGGCGAAGGCGAAGCAGGACCTCCCGCTGATGGAGTCCGTGCTGCCGGCGGACCGGGACGACGCAGCTGCCACGAACGCGGCCGTGATGGAGCTCGGCGCGCTCGTGTGCGTGTCCCGCTCCCCCGCGTGCGATGCGTGCCCGATCGCGGACCGCTGCGCGTGGCGTGCGGCCGGGTACCCGGAGCACGACGGGCCGCGGGCTCCGCGGCAGGCGAGGTTCGCCGGCAGTGACCGCCAGGTGCGTGGCCTGATCATGGCCGAGCTGCGCGCCAGCGACGTGCCGGTCACCCGGTCCGAGATCGAACCGGTGTGGCCGGACGCCGACCAGCGCGACCGGGCGCTCGCGTCGCTCCTGCGTGACGGACTGGCCGTCGGGGACGACGCGAGCGGCTACCAGCTGCCCGGGATCTAGGAACGCGGCTCGGCGGAGCCGTCGGGCTCGGCGGCGTCGTCGGTGTCGTCGTCCTCGTCGCGCTTGTACGGGTCGGCGTCGCCGGCGTACGTCGCGCCGACCGAGGCTGCCCGCACCTGCTCGTCACGCACCTGGGCCTGCACGAGCAGGTCCTCCATGTGCGCCGAGGTCTCGGGCAGGGCGTCGGCGATGAACTCGAGCGACGGCGTGAGCCGGGCGGTGATGTTCTTACCGACCTCGGACCGGAGCATGCCGGTCGCGGCCTTGAGCGCCGCGGCGGAGTCCGCACGCTCCTCGTCGGTGCCGTACACGGTGTAGAAGATCGACGCGTGCTGCAGGTCACCGGTCACACGGACGTCGGTGATCGTGACGAACCCGAGTCGCGGGTCCCGCAGACCCTTGTCGAGTCGGCGTGCGACGACTTCCTTGATGCGGTCCGCCATCTTGCGTGCGCGCTGCGGATCGGCCATTGGGTGCCTCCTGAGGCAGTGGCGGGACGCTTCCCGCCGGTGGTCCTGCGTGGGAAAGGGGTCGGGCCCCGGCCTCCCACACGGGGAGGCCGGGGCCCAGAGGAGTCACGCGATCAGTCGCGCGGCTTCTCGACGAGTTCGGTCGTCTCGACCTCGTCGCCGATCTGGATGTCGTTGAACTTGCCCAGACCGATACCGGCTTCGAAGTCCGTGCGGACCTCGGTCACGTCGTCCTTGAAGCGACGCAGCGACTCGATGGCCAGGCCATCGGCGATCACCACACCTTCGCGGATGACGCGCGCCTTGGCGTTGCGCGTGATCGTGCCGGAGCGGACGATGACACCCGCGATGTTGCCGAACTTCGAGGAACGGAACACCTCGCGGATCTCGGCGACGCCCGACTGGACCTCTTCGTACTCGGGCTTGAGCATGCCCTTGAGGGACTGCTCGATGTCGTCGAGTGCGTTGTAGATGACCGAGTAGAAGCGCACGTCGATGCCTTCACGCGCCGCACGTTCACGGGCCTTGACGTCCGGACGGACGTTGAAGCCGATGACAATGGCGTTGTCGATCGTGGCGAGGTCGATGTCCGACTCCGTGATCGCACCGACACCGCGGTGCAGGATGCGGAGCTGGACGCTGTCGTCGACCTCGATGTCCAGGAGCGACTGCTCGAGTGCCTCGACGGCACCGGAGACGTCACCCTTGATGATGAGGTTGAGCGACTCGACCTTGCCCTCTTCGAGCGCACGGGTGAAGTCCTCGAGCGAGATGCGCTTGCGCGACTTCGCCAGCAGGGCGTTGCGCTCGGCGGCTTCACGCTTCTCGGCGATCTGACGAGCCGTGCGGTCCTCTTCGGTGACGAGGAAGGTGTCACCGGCGCGGGGCACCGACGACAGACCCTGCACCTGGACCGGGCGGCTCGGCGTCGCGGCCTTGACCGCGACCCCGTTCTCGTCCGTCATCGCACGGACTCGGCCGTAGGCCGTGCCCGCCACGATGGCGTCACCGACGTGGAGCGTGCCGGACTGGATGAGGACCGTGGCGACTGCACCGCGACCCTTGTCGAGCCGGGCCTCGATCGCGACACCACGGGCGTCCTTGTCGGGGTTCGCACGCAGGTCGAGACCGGCGTCCGCGGTGAGCAGCACGGCGTCCAGGAGCTCCTGGATGCCGATGTTCTGCCGCGCCGACACGTCGACGAACATGACGTCGCCGCCGTACTCCTCGGCCACCAGGTTGTACTCGGTGAGCTGCTGGCGGACCTTGGCGGGGTTCGCGCCTTCCTTGTCGATCTTGTTGACCGCGACGACGATCGGCACACCGGCCGACTGCGCGTGGTTCAACGCCTCGATGGTCTGGGGCATGATGCCGTCGTCCGCCGCGACCACGAGGATCGCGATGTCCGTCACCTGGGCACCACGAGCACGCATGGCCGTGAAGGCCTCGTGACCCGGGGTGTCGATGAAGGTGATCGGGCGGTCGATGCCCTCGTGCTGCGCGACGATCTGGTACGCACCGATGTGCTGGGTGATGCCACCGGCCTCGCCCTCGACGACCTTCGAGTTGCGGATCGCGTCGAGGAGGCGGGTCTTGCCGTGGTCGACGTGACCCATGACGGTGACCACCGGCGGCCGCTGCTGCAGCACGTCGTCGTCTTCGTCCTCGAGTTCTGCGTCGAGGTCGATGTCGAAGCCCTCGAGGAGCTCCTTGTCCTCGTCCTCGGGCGAGACGATCTGGATCTTGTAGCCCAGCTCGTCACCGAGGACCTCGAACGTGGCCTCGTCCAGCGACTCGGTCGCGGTCGCCATCTCACCGAGGTGGAACAGCACCGTCACGAGGTTGCCGGGCATGGCGTCGATCTTGTCCGCGAAGTCCGAGATGCTCGCACCACGACGGAGTCGGACGACCGTGTTGCCGTCGCCGCGAGGGACCTGCACACCGCCGAGCGACGGTGCCTGACGCATCTCGTACTCGGCGCGCTTCGTCCGCTTCGACTTGCGGGCACGGCTCTTGCCGCCACCGCGACCGAACGCACCGGCGGTACCACCACCGGGGCCACGACCACGGCCACCGCCACCGGCGGGACGCGGGCCGCTGAAGGCCGGACGCGGGAAGCCGCCACCGGCACCGCCGCCGGCACCCGGACGGGCACCGGGGCCGCCACGGCCACCACCCTGGCCCGGGCGCTGCCCGAAGCCGTTGGGACGGTTGCCCTGACCGGGACCACCCGGACGCGGAGCACCCGGACGGGGCGTGCCCGGACGCGGGGGCTGCGGACGCGGGATGCCGCCGCCACCGGCTGCGCCGGCGGCCGGGCGCTGGCCCATGCCCTGGTTGGACGAGTACGGGTTGTTGCCGGGGCGCGGCGGGCGCGAGCCCATGCCCTGGTTCGACGAGTACGGGTTGTTGCCCGGACGTGCACCGGGCTTGGGGCCACCCGGCTTCGGACCGGCGGCCGCGGGAGCCTTCGGGCTGGTGCCCGGCTTCACGGCGTCGGACTTCGGCGCCGCGTCGGTCGTCCCGCCAGCCTCGGCGGCCTGCTGCTCAGCGGCCTGCTTCTCGGCGCGGGCCTTCTGCGCTGCCTCGGCCTCGGCCTGTCGCTGGGCGACGGACTTCGGTGCGGCCGGCGCGGGCACGTCGGCAGCGGGTGCTGCCGGGGCCTCGGGCTCGGGAGCCGGTGCCGGACGAGCCGGACCCGGACGGGGGCCGCCGGGCTTGGGTGCACTCGACTTCGGCGCGCTGGCCTTGGCGGGTGCGCTCGGCGTGGAGGCCGAGGCGGCGGGCTTCGCCGCGGGGGCGCCGTCTGCCTGGAGGGCGGCACGGAGCTTCCGTGCCACGGGGGGCTCGATGCTCGAGCTGGCACCCCGGACGAACTCGCCGAGCTCCTTGAGCTTCTCGAGTGCGGTCTTGCTGTCGACGCCGAGTTCGCTTGCGATCTCGTGTACGCGTGGTTTAGCCACTGTTCTCCTTCACGGGTCCCACCCCGTGAAGGGGCAGGACTCAATGGATGACGGGTCTCATTTCGAGCCGCTCATCAGTTGTCCATAAGCCGTTCAGCCTGTTCTGTCATGTCCGGGCGCTCGGCCGGTTCCTGTGGGAGACCGACGATGTGGTCGAGCACCGCGGACGTGTCGGGATCGCGATCCAACCGGAGCGCACGGCGGAAAGCCCTGCGCTTGACGGCCAGATCGTAGGCATCGACGGTCGGTGTGAGCCATGCTCCCCGCCCCGGCATGACTGCCTTCGGATCCGCCACGACACGACCGTCGCTCAGGGCGACGACTCGGAGGAGGGAGGATCGGGAAGCGCGACGACGACTGCCGATGCACGTTCTGACGGGAACCACTCTACTCCTTGCCTCGGACGTGCGCGATCCGGCGCGCCCTCGCAGGGCGCGCCGGGAGCGAAATCGTCCTAGTCCTCGCCGTCCAGGATGGAGTCCGGCTGGATGTCGATGCGGGCACCGGTGAGCTTCGCGGCCAGGCGGGCGTTCTGCCCTTCCTTGCCGATCGCGAGCGACAGCTGGTAGTCCGGCACGAGCGCGCGGACGGCCTTCGTCGAGGCGTCGAGCACGAACGCGCTCGTCACCTTGGCCGGCGACAGGGCGCTCGCGACGAACGACGCCAGGTCGGACGAGTAGTCGACGATGTCGATCTTCTCGGCACCGAGCTCGTTCGTGACGGCCCGGACACGTGCGCCGAGCTCACCGATGCAGGCACCCTTCGCGTTCACACCGGGCTCGTTCGCCTTGACGGCGATCTTCGTGCGGTGTCCGGCCTCGCGGGCGAGCGAGGTGATCTCGACGACACCGGACGCGATCTCCGGGACCTCGAGCGCGAAGAGCTTCCGGACCAGGCCCGGGTGTGTGCGCGACACGATGATCTGCGGGCCCTTGTTGCCACGGGCCACGCTCGTCACGTAGACGCGGATGCGGGAGCCGTGCGTGTAGGACTCCCCCGGCACCTGCTCCTCGGGCGGCAGGATCGCCTCGATCGTGCCGAGGTCGACGTGCACCATCTTCGGGTTCGGGCCCTGCTGGACCACGCCCGCGACGATGTCGCCTTCCTTGCCGCGGAACTCGCCGAGGATCTTGTCGTCGCCGATGTCGCGCAGGCGCTGGTTGATGACCTGCTTCGCCGCGAAGGCCGCGATGCGACCGAAGTCGCTCGGCTGGTCGACGGCTTCACCGATGACGGTGCCCTCGTCGTCGAGCTCGGGGACGTAGACGCTGACCTCGCCGGACTTGCGGTCGAGCTCCACACGCGACTGCGCGTGGGCCGGCTCGCCGTTCTCGTCGGCGTGCTTCTGGTAGGCGGTCAGGATGGCAGATTCGATGATCTGGACGAGCTCGTCGAACGGGATCTCCCGCTCGCGCTCCATGAGTCGCAGGACTGCGAGATCGATCTTCACCGAGGTGCCTCCGTATTCAGATGAGTCGCTCCTGCGGGGTGGAACTGCGCAGAAGTCGGCCACAAGCGTACCCCAGAACCAGGAGACGGACAGGAGGCCCGTGGCGGCGTCGCACCCCTCCCTCGCAGGCTCGGTCGGCGCGCCCCGCGTGACGCTGGCGCGTCACGGCTGAGCGGGGCGCGCCCGTCCGTCAGGGGGCGCGTCTAGATCGCGCGGACCGCGTCGAGCAGGTCGGCCACCGGCACGTCGCGGCGGTCGCCCGTCGCCCGGTCCCACAGCTCGACGACGCCCTCGGCGGCGCCGCGGCCGGCGACGACGACGATCGGCATGCCGAGCAGCTCGGCATCGCGGAGCTTCACGCCGGGCGACACCTTCGGGCGGTCGTCGTACAGCACGTCGAACCGCTCGCCCTCGAGCTCGGCGACGACGGAGGCCGCCAGCTCGTAGGCGACCTGGTCACGGCCGGTGGCGACGATGTGCACGTCGAACGGCGCGACGTTCTTCGGCCAGACCAGGCCCTTCTCGTCGTTGTGGGACTCGGCCAGGATCGCGAGGATGCGGGTCACGCCGATGCCGTACGAGCCCATCGTGACCGTGGCGAGCTTGCCGTTCTCGTCCTGCACCTTGAGACCGAGCGCCTCGGCGTACTTCCGACCGAGCTGGAACACGTGCCCGATCTCCATGCCGCGCGCGGTCTCGAGCGGGCCGGAGCCGTCCGGGGACGGGTCACCGGCGCGGACGTCGGAGACCTCGACGACACCGTCGGCCACGAAGTCACGGCCGGCGACGAGGCCGGAGACGTGCACGCCGCGCTCGTTGGCGCCGGTGATCCAGCTCGTGCCGTCGACCACACGGGGGTCGACGAAGTAGCGGAGGCCGGTGGCGCTGTCGGCACCGAGGACCTGCGGGCCGATGTAGCCCTTCACCAGGCCGCGGTGCTTCTTGAAGTCGTCGTCGCCGGCGGCCTCGACCTCGGCCGGGGCGAACGACACCTCGGCGCGCTTCAGGTCGACGTCGCGGTCACCGGGCAGGCCGACGACCACGACCTCACGAGTGCCATCGAGGTGGGTGAGCGCGAGGACGACGTTCTTCAGCGTGTCGGCCGCGGTCCACGGGGCGCCCTCGCGTGGCGCGACCTGGTTCGCGTGGGCGACGAGCGTGTCGATCGTCGGGGTGTCCGACGCCGGCAGCAGCACGGGCTCGGGCTGACCCTCGATCGGCAGCGACTCGGGGACGGGGGTGACGTAGGCCTCGACGTTGGCCGCGTAGCCGCCGGCGCTGCGGACGAAGGTGTCCTCGCCGACGCCGATCGGGTGCAGGAACTCTTCCGACTTGGAGCCCCCCATCGCGCCGGCGTCGGCCTTGACGATGACGTAGTCGAGGCCGAGGCGGGCGAAGATCTTCTCGTACGCGTCGCGCATGACCTGGTAGCTGCGCTCGAGGCCCTCGTCGGTGAGGTCGAACGAGTACGCGTCCTTCATGGTGAACTCGCGGCCGCGCAGGAGTCCGGCGCGGGGCCGGGCCTCGTCGCGGTACTTGTCCTGGATCTGGAACAGCGTCACCGGCAGGTCCTTGTACGACGAGTACAGGTCCTTCACCAGGAGCGCGAACATCTCCTCGTGCGTGGGCGCGAGCAGGTAGTCGGAGCCCTTGCGGTCCTGCAGGCGGAACATGCCGTCGCCGTACTCGGTCCAGCGGTTCGTCGCCTCGTACGGCTCACGCGGCAGCAGCGCCGGCAGCAGGACCTCCTGCGCGCCGGCGGCGACCATCTCGTCGCGGATGATCGCCTCGATCTTGGCGCGCACCCGGAGTCCGAGCGGCAGCCAGGCGAAGATCCCCGGGGACTGGCGACGGACGTACCCGGCGCGGACGAGCAGCTTGTGGCTCGTCACCTCGGCGTCGGAGGGGTCGTCGCGGAGCGTACGGAGGAACAGATGCGAAAGCCGTGTGACCACGGGGCAAGCCTAGTGGCGGCGGGCAGGGAGCGGTGGTCGCGCCTACGGCGCCATGATCACCTGGGGCGTGCCCGTGGCGGCGGCCGGACCCATCTCGTCCGCGATGCGGTTCGCCTCGTCGATGAGCGTCTGGACGATCTCGGCCTCGGGCACGGTCTTGACGACCTGGCCCTTGACGAAGATCTGCCCCTTGCCGTTGCCCGAGGCGACACCGAGGTCGGCCTCGCGCGCCTCGCCCGGGCCGTTCACGACGCAGCCCATGACGGCGACGCGGAGCGGGACGGTCATGCCCTCGAGCCCCTTCGTGACGTCGTTCGCGAGCTGGTAGACGTCCACCTGCGCGCGACCGCAGCTCGGGCAGGAGACGATCTCGAGCTTGCGCTCGCGCAGGTTGAGCGACTGCAGGATCTGCAGGCCGACCTTGACCTCTTGCGCGGGCGGGGCGGAGAGCGACACGCGGATGGTGTCGCCGATGCCCTCGGCCAGCAGGATGCCGAACGCGGTGGCGCTCTTGATGGTGCCCTGGAACTCCGGGCCGGCCTCGGTCACGCCGAGGTGCAGCGGCCAGTCACCGGCGGCGGCGAGCTGCCGGTAGGCCTTGACCATCACGATCGGGTCGTTGTGCTTGACCGAGATCTTGAAGTCGTGGAAGTCGTGCTCCTCGAACAGGGAGGCTTCCCACACGGCGGACTCGACGAGCGCCTCGGGGGTGGCCTTGCCGTACTTCTGCAGCAGGCTCGGCTCGAGCGACCCCGCGTTCACGCCGATGCGGAGCGAGACGCCGGCGTCCTTGGCGGCCTTGGCGATCGCGCCGACCTGGTCGTCGAACTTGCGGATGTTGCCCGGGTTGACGCGGACGGCCGCACAGCCGGCGTCGATCGCCTGGAAGACGTACTTCGGCTGGAAGTGGATGTCGGCGATCACGGGGATCTGCGACTTCTTCGCGATGATCGCCAGCGCATCGGCGTCGTCCTGCGTGGGCACGGCGACCCGGACGATGTCACAGCCCGAGGCCGTGAGCTCGGCGATCTGCTGCAGCGTCGCGTTGATGTTGGTGGTCTGCGTCGTGGTCATCGACTGCACGGACACCGGGGCGTCGCCGCCCACGAGCACCTTGCCGACCCGGATCTGCCGCGACTTGCGACGCGGAGCGAGGGTTTCGGGGGACTTGGGCATACCGAGGTTGACTGCGGGCACGTGAGCACTCTACGCGCTCGGTCTGACCGTGCCGGGTCCGGTCCCCGTGCGTCCGTTCAGAGCTCCCTGACCGAGTCCACGACCGTGATGAGCGGGGCGTAGAGCCGCATCACCGCGAGCGCACGGTCGTGGTCCTCGTCGGTCCCGCCGGCGCAGGCGTCGGCCACGACGGTCACCGTCGCACCGGCGTCGGCCGCCGCCAGCGCGGTCGACAGGACACAGCAGTCGGTCGAGACCCCCGTGAGCACCAGGTGCGGGTGGTCACCGACGACGGCCTGGAGGCTCGTGCCCCACTTGCCGAAGGTCGGTTCCGTCACGACGGGGTCGTTCCGGTCCGCTGCCGCCGACGCGAACGGCTCGGTGAGCGCGTACAGCGGGTCGGCGTCCGGGACCAGTGCGAAGGGCCAGTCGCGGTAGTACGGCACCCACGCGCCCTGGGGCTCCGCCGGAGCCACGAAGCGGGTGAACACCGTGCGGCCCGTGAACCGCGGCAGGAGTCGCTCGATGCCGGCACCGGCGTGGTCGTACCGCGGGGCGGCCCACGGGTTCTCGCCGGTGAAGACCTGCTGCATGTCGATCACGACGAGCCGGGCGTCGTCGGGGATCTCCGCGCTCATCGCAGGTCGTCCGGGGTGGCGAGTGCTTCCTGACGGCGGATCGAGCCGCGCGCGAACAGCAGCGTGCCGAGGAACCCGACGACCAGGGCGACGAGGACGCCGAGGTTCGCGTACGCCCAGGGCCCCTCGCGGCCGCCGAGGCCGAACGGGCCGAGCAGGTAGCCCTGCCAGTTGAGCCAGGCCGGGACGCCGTAGGTGTTCGTCACCAGCCCCCACCCGAGCACGGTACCGAGCACGACGAGCGCGATGGGCAGCCACCGGACGTCGCCGTAGCGCCCGCGGCGGTCGTCGAGCTCGGCTTCGGCGTAGGCGCGTCGACGGAGCAGGACGTCGGCGACGAAGATCCCGGCCCACGCGGCGATCGGGACGCCGAGGGTCACGAGGAAGGCCTGGAACGGCGAGATGAAGTCCTGCGCGAAGAAGGCGACGTAGACGGCACCGGCGACCATGATCACACCGTCGACGCCCGCGGCCGCCGGACGCGAGATCTTCACGCCGACGCTCAGCAGTGCGAGGCCCGACGAGTAGATGTCGAGGACGGCTCCCCCGACGAGCCCGAGGATCGCCACGATCGCGAACGGGATGAGGAACCAGACCGGGAGCACCGTCGTGAGCGCGCCGATCGGGTCGGCTCCGATCGCGTCGTTCAGGTCCGGTGACGACCCCGCCAGCATCACGCCGATCACCACGAGGACCGCCGGTGCGAGGGCACCACCGAACGTCGTCCAGCCGACGACCCCGCCCGTCGAGGCGTTCCGTGGCAGGTACCGCGAGTAGTCGGCGGCGGCGTTCACCCAGCCGAGTCCGAACCCGGTCATCACGAGGACGAGCGCCCCGATGACGTTCTGCCCGCTGCCGGACGGCAGGGCACCGAGCGCTGCGAAGTCGATGGTCGGCGCGGCGAGCACGATGTAGACGACGGTCAACACGGCGGTAACGACGGTGATCACGGTCTGCAGGCGCATGATGACGTCGAACCCGGCGATGCCGGCTCCGACGATCAGTGCGGCAACCACGATGAGCGCGACGACCTTCGTCAGCACCCCACCGTCCCAGCCGAGCTCGGTGAACACCGTCGAGGTCGCCAGGACAGCCAGGGCGGCGAGCGACGTCTCCCACCCGACGGTGAGGACCCAGCTGAGGAACGACGGCACCCGGTTGCCGCGGACCCCGAAGGCGGCGCGGCTCAGCACCATCGTCGGCGCGGAGCCGCGTTTGCCGGCGATCGCGACGACGCCGCACAGCAGGAACGAGAACACCACCCCGATCACCGAGACGATCGTCGCCTGGGCCAGCGAGATGCCGAAGCCGAGGACGAAGGAGCCGTAGCTCAGGCCGAGGACAGAGATGTTGGCGGCGAACCACGGCCAGAACAGCCCCCTCGGGGTGCCCTTCCGGTCGGACTCGGCGATGACGTCGAGCCCCTGGCGTTCGACGGCGCGAACCTCGGGCGGGTTCGTGGCGGCTGTGCTCATGCGCTGAGCGTAGTGGCTCGGCAGCCCTACCCGAAGAGGTTCACCGGACGAACGATGTCGGCGTAGATGAGCAGGGCGCTCATGCCCGCCAGCAGCACCACGACCACCATCGTCAGCGGCATCGTCTTCGCCAGGTCGATGGGCCCCGGGTCCGCCTTGCCGACGAGCTTGAACGACCGTCGCTTGACCGCCTCCCAGAGCGCACCCGCGATGTGTCCGCCGTCGAGCGGCAGCAGCGGCACCATGTTCAGCACGAACAGGCCGATGTTGAGCGAGGCCAGCAGCCCGAGGATCGTGTACGCCTTGTCGACCACGGGGACACCGCTCATCGACGAGACCTCGCCGATCGCACGGCCGACGCCCACCACCGACACGGGGCTGTCCTGCGACCGCTCCTGGGCGCCGAACGCGGCGTTCCACACCGCGACCAGGCGCTGCGGCAGGTCGATGATCAGGTGCGCCGACGCCGCGATCTGGGCGCCGGTCGCGGGCAGCACCTCTGCCGGGGACTGCCGCACCAGGGACTGCCCGATGCTGACGCCGACCACGCCGACACGCTGGGTCTTCGTGGTGCCGTCGTCGTTCTTGACGACCTTGCCCTCGGCGTCGTAGACGTCGCGGGTGGCGGTCGTCGGGGTGATCTCGAGGGTCTTCCGGGCACCGTCGCGCTCGACCACCACGGTGACCTGCTCACCGGCGGACTCCTGGAAGACCTCGGAGACGCGGGTGATCGTGGGGTCCTGCTCGCCGTTCACCGAGAGCACGACGTCACCGGACTCGATGCCGGCCTGCTTCGCCGGGGACACCGCGTCGCCGGGCGAGCACTCGGTCGTCTGGCTGTTCGGCAGCACGCACCCGACGCTCGACGTGAAGGTCGTGGTCGGCGCCCCGAACCCGCACAGCAGCACGCCGAACAGCACGATGCCGATCACCAGGTTCATGGCCGGGCCCGCGACCATGACGATGATCCGCTTCCACGGCGTCAGGCGGTAGAAGGCACGGGAGTCGTCGCCACCGGAGTCCGCGATCTGTTCGGCGCTGGCCTGGCGGGCGTCCTGCACGAACGCGCCGTACATGCCGGTGTTCGTGATGGCGTTCGCCCGGCCCGAGGCGCGCGGCTTGAGCATGCCGACCATCGAGATGTACCCACCGAGCAGGATCGGACGGATCCCGTACTCGGTCTCACCCCGCTTGAACGACCACATCGCCTTGCCGAAGCCCAGCGAGTACTGCGTCACCTTGACGTTGAAGAGCTTCGCGAAGGACAGGTGTCCCAGCTCGTGGAGTCCGATCGAGACCAGCAGGCCGATGATGAAGACGACCACGCCGAGGACGAAGAGCAGGACGGATTCGACGGTCACCGGGAAAGAGTACGGGACTGATTCCATGACGGAGCCGAGCGCCGTCTGAGAGGCGAGCCGGGCCTCCTGTCCGTCGCCGTCCGCGGTCTGCCGCCTCCGCGTCGGACGGGAGGCGCGTCTCGCGTCAGCGGGTCAGCGCGCGGTCCGCAGCGGTGCGCGCCCACTGCTCCGCCGCGAGCACGCCGTCGAGCGACGGCTCCCCCGCGGTGTGCTCCTCGACGATGCGCTCGACCGTGTCGACGATGTCCAGGAAACCGATCGCACCGGCGTGGAACGCGGCGACGGCCTGCTCGTTCGCGGCGTTGAACACGGCCGGGAACGTCCCACCGAGCTCGCCCACCCGCTTCGCGAGGGCGACGGCGCCGAAGGCGTCCTGGTCGAGGGGCTCGAACGTCCACGTGCTCGCGGTCGTCCAGTCGAGCGGCACGCCGACGCCGGGCACCCGGTCCGGCCAGGCCAGGCCGAGTGCGATCGGCAGGCGCATGTCCGGCGGCGACGCCTGGGCGATGGTGGAACCGTCGACGAACTCGACCATCGAGTGCACGATCGACTGCGCGTGCACGGTGACGTCGATGCGGTCGTAGGGCACGTCGAAGAGCAGGTGGGCCTCGATGACCTCGAGCCCCTTGTTCACCAGGGTGGCGGAGTTCGTCGTGACGACGAGCCCCATGTCCCAGGTGGGGTGCGCCAGCGCCTGGGCAGGGGTGACGTCGCGGAGCTGCTCGCGGGTGCGCCCGCGGAACGGACCCCCGCTCGCGGTGAGGACGAGTCGCTGCACCTCGGTGTCGACGCCGGAGCGGAGCGCCTGCGCGATCGCGGAGTGCTCGCTGTCGACGGGCACGATCTGCCCGGGTGCCGCAGCCTGCTGCACGAGGGAGCCGCCGACGATCAGGCTCTCCTTGTTCGCCAGGGCGAGGGTGGCACCGCTCTCGAGTGCGGCCAACGTCGGACCGAGCCCGACCGAACCGGTGATGCCGTTGAGGACGACGTCGGCCTCGACGCTCCGGACGAGCCGTTCCGAGTCGGCCGCGCCGAACGCGGTGTCGCGCACGCCGAAACGGGCGGCCTGCTCGGCGACGAGGCCGCGGTTGCTGCCCGCGGTGAGGCCGACGACCTCGAACCGGTCGGGGTTGCGGGCGACGACGTCGAGCGCCTGGGTGCCGATCGAACCGGTGCTGCCGAGGACGACGATGCGTCTGCGGGCCGGACCGGTGCTGCCGAGGCCGCCGTCCGTCACGATCAGCCCTTGGCGAGGATGTCGACCACGAAGACGAGCGTGGCGTTCTTCGGGATGCCCGAGCCCTCCTGCGGGTTGGCGCCGTAGGCGTCCTCCGGCGTGGCGACGATCAGGACCTGTGAGCCGACCTTCTGCCCGACGAGCCCGGTGACGAAGCCCTTGATGAGTGCGCTCTCCGACACGGTGAAGGTGGTGGGGACGCCCTTCGACCACGAGGAGTCGAACTCCTTGCCCGTGTCGTAGACGACGCCCTTGTACTGCACGAGTGCGGTGTCGCCGTCGGCGATCGCGGAGCCGTCGCCCTGCTTGAGCACCTCGACCGTGGTCTTCGTGGGCGCCTTCACGCCGTCGGGGATCGTGATCTCCGGCTCGCCGCTCGACTTGTCCGTGACCGTGGGCAGGGCCGGGTCTTGGTCCTTCGGGGTGCCGTTCGCCTTGGTGGGGGTCTGCGCGACGACGTCGGCGACGACCACGATCTCGCCGCCGGTGTTGAACCCGAGTGCCGAGGACTGTCCGACCGCGGCGATCCGGTCGCCCACCTTCGAGCAGGCGAGGAGTGCGCCGAAGCCCGACCCACCGACGGACAGGACCTGCGGGTTGCCCTCGTCGAAGCCGACGGTGCCGAGCTTCTTGGCGTCCGACGTCTTGTAGACGCTGTAGGACACCTGCGCGTAGTCGCCCTCGTCGAGCGCCGCGCCCTTGCCCTTCACGAGCCGGGTGGCCTGCGGCGTCTTCGCGGACAGGCCCGAGGCGAACTTGACGGTCGGGGCCTTCGTCCCACCGAACGACCCGGTCGCCTCGACGGCGTCGGAGGCCTTGCCCGGGTCGGGGCAGGAGGTGATCGCCGAGGCCGTGGCGCTGGCCGACGGGGTCGGCGAGGCCGAGGACCCGTTCGAACCGGAGCCGGAGCAGGCGGCGAGTCCCAGCACGACGGCGGGGACGATGGCGATCGGGAGCAGGCGGAGACGCTTCACGAGGACCTAGTCTGCCCCACCAGTCGAAGAGTCCCCTGCCAATGACGCAGGTCGGACGACCAGCTGCGGCTCGTGGTGCACCGGGAACGCCACGGAGCGCGCGATGAAGCAGAGCTGGTTGGCGGTGACGTGTGCGGCTTCGGCGTCCGCGACGCGGTCGGCCTCGAGGATCGTGACGACCGGGTGCAGGGTCGCCTCGGTCAGTTCACCCGAACCGTCACGGTTCAGGCGGAGCGACGCGGTCGCGGTGTCCTGGTAGTCCACGACGGTGAAGCCCTTCGTGACCGCGACGTGCAGGTAGCTGAGCATGTGGCACTGGGCCAGCGCCGCGACCACCATCTCCTCGGGGTTCCAGCGGTCACGGTCCCCGCGGAACGTCGGGTCGGCAGAGCCGGGGACGTCCGGCTTGCCCGTCGCCGAGACCACGTGTTCGCGGCCGTAGTCGCGGTACCCGGACGTGCCGGTCCCGCGGTCGCCGGTCCAGCTGACGGAGACCTCGTAGGAGTGGTCGTGCACGGGTGTGCCCCTTCGCCTTGGCTAGCATGGCGGCATGACGGTGAGCCCCGAAGTCCGCAGTGATCGCCATCCTCTCACCGCCGACGGTTCCGTCGAGCTGGCGGTGCTCGAACGCTCAGGGTTCGACGAGAGCCGACACGTCGGTGCCGGCGTCGTCGTCGACGCGACCGGCACGGTGATCGACTCCGTGGGTGACGTGACGGCGAGCATCTACCCGCGTTCCACCATGAAGCCGTTCCAGGCCCTGGCGGTCCGACGCGCCGGCGCGCTGTTCTCCGACGAGGAGCTCGTCCTCACCACCGCGAGCCATGCCGGGACCGCGGCGCACCAGGCGCTCGCCCTGCACATGCTCGAGTCCTTCGACCACGTCGAGGCCGACCTCGGTTGCCCGCCGGACATGCCGTTCGACCGCGGCACCGCCCGCACGATGGACGGACCCCGCCGACTGGCGATGAACTGCTCCGGCAAGCACGCCGGCATGCTCGCGGCCTGCCGGGTGAACGGGTGGGACGAGGCCACCTACCTCGACATCGAGCACCCGCTGCAGCAGCGGGTGCGTTCCGTGGTCGAGGAGTACACGCACGAGACCGTCGACCTGGTCGGCACGGACGGCTGCGGCGCCCCCGTGTTCCCGCTGACCCTGACGGGGTTGGCACGCGGGTTCGCCGGTGTCGTGGCACGGGCCGACGACGACTCCGCCGCGCTGACCGACGCGGTCCTTGCGCACCCGTGGGCGATCGACGGTGTCGGGCGTGCGAACACGGTCACCATCGAGCGGCTGCAGGTGCTGGCGAAGCTCGGTGCCGAGGGCGTCATGGTCATGGGGTTGCCCGGCGGCGCGGCGGTGGCGGTGAAGGTGCTCGACGGCTCGCAGCGGGCCGGCACCCTGGCGGCCCTTGCCCTGCTCGAGCGGAACGGGCTCGTCGCGTCCGACGGCGTGGCCGAGGTGCTCGAGGCGACCGGTGAGCGGGTGCTCGGCGGTGGCGTCCCCGTCGGTACGGTGCGCGTCGGTGCCGGGCTGCGCTGATCCGTCGCGGGTGCTGATCCTCGGTCGGCGCTGATCCTCGGTCGGTGTTGTCCTTGGCGCTGGTCATCGGTCCGCACGGACGGGGTCAGGGGCGAGGACCGGCAGTGCCGGGAACACGCGGACGACCCCGTGGCCGTCGAGTCGACGGACGGAGCAGCCGTACCGCGAGACCTCGACGGTGACGTCCCGGTGTCGGGGCGCTGCTCCGAGTCCGGGGACGAGCACCACCGTGCCGAGCGGTCGGCCGTCGGCGCCCATCCACACCGCGACCGAGGTCCCCGACGGGAGGGTCTCCACTGACGGCGCGCTCGAGGTGGTCGGGGCCGGATCGTCGCTGCCGGAGCCCGCGGCGTCGAGGAGTCCTGGCGCGACGGCCCACCGCAGATCGTCGTCGGCGTCGACGGCAGCGGCGCTGAGCTGCTCGGCGAGCCCACGGAACACCGCGACGGCGAGTGCTCCGGCCCCGACGACCACGATGTGGGAGCCGGCGTCGACGCGGAGCAGGTTGCCGCCCGGCCCGTGCCCGAGGACGAGTGCCGGGGTGCCGTCACCGTCCTCGGAGGTCGTGCCCGTCGGCTGCTCCGGCGAGCCGAGGGGATCGGCCGCGGCGGGCTGGTCCGGCGCACGCGGCGCAACGACCTGGGCCGGACCGGTTCCGGGATCCGGCGGCGCCGATCGGTGCAGCACCACGTCGACCAGGGCGCAGCACGCTCCCGCGCCGAGCAGGACGCTCTGCCCGGCACCACTGATCGGCGCGAGGACACCGGCCACGACCAGCGCGACCGCTGCCCCCACGATCACACAGCGGGCGGTGAAGCGGGACATGTCCCCATCGCACCAGGTGCGAACGGCTCAGCGCTGGTCCACGACGGGATCTGTGGAGAAGTCGCCTACTGCACGAGGAAGAACTGCTCACCGATGTCGACGCGCGCACCACGCTCGACGCGGTACCGCCGACCGGGCTCGCAGCGGCGGATCGATCCGTCGATGTGCCGGACCACCGTGCCGTTGCCGGAGAACCGGTCGGAGACCCACAGGTCGTCGCCGTCGCGGCCGAGCTCGAGGTGGGTCTTCGACACGGACTTGCCCGGATCGTGCACGGTCAGCAGATCGTCGTACCGCTCCCCCGGCTGCGGTCGCGGCAGGCGGCCGAGCAGGCCCGTGCCGTGCACCCCGAGCCGTTCACCCGTGCTGAAGTGCAGGACGAACGGCGCCCGGGTCGGGGTCTTCGCGACGATGCGGGTCTCGTCGACGTCGTCGTCGGGGTCGTCGGACTCATCGGCTCCGGCGTTCGACTCGGACGGGCTCGCCGGCGGGAGCGGCAGCGCGGGTCCGGTCGCTCCCGGGATCGGGGGCAGCGGCGCAGCCAGTGGCGCACCGGGCGCGGTGGCGGACGGCGCGGAGGACGGGACGGTCGCGGAACCGGGCACCGGCGGGAGCGGGACGCGCGGTACGGCGGACGCCTCGGGCTCGCTGACCGGGGCAGCGTGCGCCCTCCGGGCGCGACGGCCCGAACCGGACTGCTCGACCCCGGCGCGGACCGGCTCATCGTCCACCGGGACCTCGTCGTGCGGCTCATCGCCTTGCTCGTCGTGCGCAGCGAGTTCGTCGGCGCTGTTCTCGTCGGACTCGTCCGAGCCCGTGGAGTCGGACGAACCCCCGACCGGCTCGTCCGCATCGTCGGCCGTTCCGGACGCCTCGGTGCCGTCAGGCCCCTGGGTGCCGTCAGACCCCTGGGCGCTGTCAGATCCCTGGGTCTCGTCGGAGCCCTCTGCTGCCCAGTCGGGTCGGGTCATCGGCAAGGGCATGACCGGGCCGGTGAAGGCCGCGGTGACCGCCGGGCGGACGGCTCCGCACTCGCCGCAGAAGATGTCGTCGGGCTCGAGCCGGTTGCCGCAGACGTGGCAGATGGTCGTCTCGTGCATGCCGGGGGTGACGAGCGGGGCCGGACGCGGCGGCCGTCGGTCGATGAGCGGCTCGACCACAGCGGTGTCCCCGGGCTGCGGGGGCGACACGACGGCGGGCTGGTCGTCGGCGGCACTCGTCTCCGACGCCGCCACGATCACCTCGTCGCGCTCCGGCTCGGAGCCGGCCTGGGCATCCTGTGCGCCCTGTGGGTCCGGTCCGTCCTGTGGTTCCGGTCCGTCCTGTGGGTCCGACCCAGGAGCCGCGGTGCCCTGCTCGGCGGCCGGGTCGGCAGGTGCTCCTGGCACCGGGGGAACGACCGGCTCGGACGGCGTCTCGGCAGCCGGGGTACCACGGCCCACCCACCAGGACGGACCGGCGGGTGCCGCTGGGGGTGCGGAGGCGGCCGGCGGTGCCCACACGGGCAGAGCGGGCTCCGCGGTGTGCGGGGGTGCGACGGGCTGCTGCGCCGTCTGCTCGGGACCCGGCGTCGCGGCATCGCGCACCGGGGCGGCGGGCGTCGCCGGGCGACCCGGAGCCGGGGCGATGCGGGTGCGCTCAGGGTCGTCGGCGTCGAGGGGCTCGGACGGGTAGGCGTCGGGGTCGAGAGCCGGCTCCGGCTCCGACTGGCCCGGCGCGCCCGACCAGTCCCCGAGTCCGGATCCGGCGCCGTGCACGTGGGAGGGCGCCTGGCGCGGCGCGAAGTCGTCGGGACGCTGCACCGGCACGGGTGCCGGCGGTTCGGTTCCACGGCGGTCGGCACCGGTGAGCCAGGCGCGGGTGGCGGGATCGAGCGTGGCTTCGGGCAACCAGGCGTCGGAGGCCGGGTCGGACCGTCGGCCGTGGGCGTCGGGCTGCTGCAACGGTGGCGGCGGTGCCTGTTCGACGGGGGTCGGCGCGACCGGGCGACGGCTCGCCGCGGCGGTGACCGCGCGTCCGCACTCACCGCAGAAGATCGCCCCGTCCGGGAGCATCGATCCGCAGTGTTCGCATCTGATCACGTGGTGCCTCTGTCCTCACTCGGCCGTCCACGACGCTCGTCCGGCCTCTGGACATCGTAGTCGTCGTGCCCCGACGCAGCCTGGCCGTCGGTTCCGCGACGGGACCGTGCCGTCGGACGACGCCCGGTTCCCCGCAGCGACCGGAGCGACACGGCGGTGCGGAACCGCTCCCGCCGGGTCCGCCCGGTCCGGAGCGAACCGATCGCGTCGTCCGTCGCCGCCCACATGCGATCGGCGGTGGACTGGTCGGCGTCGCTCGGACCGAACACCGCACGGTCGGCCAGCGCCGCGAGTCCGGTCCCGCCGTCGCCCGGTGCACCGACGACGGCTTCACGCCGGGTGGCGGATCGCCGTACGTCGTGCCCACGGTCGAGCAGCGCGTCGCGGTACTCGTCCCAGGCGCCGACGATGCGACCCCGGTGCGTGGTGGCGTTCCGCCGTCGTCGCCGTCGCAGTCGCTTCAGCAGCACGATCACGGCGAACGGCAGCAGGACGAGTGCGACGACGCCGAGGGTCCCGAGGGCCCAGGGCAGCACCGCGAGCAGGATCCGGAGCCAGAGCGGCTGCACCGGCGGCGTGTTCCGGTCACTCTCCGGAGGCGTCTGCTGGTCCTGGTCCTGCTGGTCCACCGGGGGCGGCGGCACGACCGTCTCCGGACGGGTCACCGGCTGCGGGGTCTGCTGCTGCTCGTCCGGGATCTCGCGCACCTCGGGGTTGGGGTTGAGCATCACCCACCCCCACTGCGCGGTGTCCACCTCGATGCGGGCCGTGACGTCGGACCCGCGGAAGGTCGTCGTCCCGCCACGCGCTGCGGTGCCGTCGCTGCCCGAGTCGCCCCCGGCCGTGAAGCCCATCACGACCCGCGCGGGGAACCCGATCTGGTCGGCCATCAGCGCGGCCGCCGCGGCGTACTGTTCCTGGTCCCCGATCATCAGGGGCGCGGTGAGGAGCTCCTGGACACGGTCGGCGCCGTGGCCGGACCGGCTCATCCGGTCGTCACCGACACCGTGACTGACGTACCCCTTCCGCTGCAGTGCCTGCACCGCGGCGAGGAGCTTCGCACCGGGTGCCGAGACGTCCTTCGTCGTCGACTCCACGGTGTCGCGCACGGCGTCGGGGACGTCCCGTGCGGTGGGGACCGCTGCGCTCCCCGGCCGCGCGGCGGCCAGCTGCCGTTCCGTCGGCTGGTCGGGCAGCACCGCCGTCAGGTCGTAGGACGTGCCGTCCCCCACTCCGCCGACCACGGCGCCGGTGCCGGTCGATCCGTTGTAGAAGAACGCGCCGCGCTCGTCGTCGGCGTCCTGCCCGGTGAACTCCACGCGCTCCAGGTCGCCGACCGTCGGCAGCCACACACCGCGGTACCTGTCGACCGTCACACCGACGTCGACCGTGGTGCCCCGGACGCCACGGACGTCGACCGAGGTCGGCACGCGTTCGAAGGTGCCCGAGCCCGCCGAGCCGTCGGCGCCGCCGACCCGGTAGACCACGCCGTCGTAGGTGTCGAGCGTCGCGATGCGGACGAACCCGCCCTCGGGCAGGCCGGTGACCCGGAGCTGGGTCGCGTCCGAGGCGGTCGATTCCTCGTAGGCGCGGAACCCGCTGAGCGGACTGACGTAGTCGCGGGGATCGAACGGCTTCACGACGTCGGTGCGAGCGACGGTGCGGTCGCCGGAGGGCGGTGCGACCAGGCCGAGCCCGGTCGCGACGACCGCCGCGGCCACGATGGTGCCGGTGCCCACGAGCGCGGGTCGGACGATGGACCGTGCGACCGGCACGCGGGAACCGATGGTGGTCGCCACGGCGACCGCGCGACGCGCGTGCCGGACCGTCAGCGCCCAGACGAGGGCGAGGCCGACCAGGACGACCGCCGTCACGATCGACGTGTCGAGCCGGCTCGGCCCGACGACCACGCCCACCGCGAAGAGCACCAGTGCCGGGATGCTCGCGAGTTCCTGCCTGGAGGCGCGGGTCGCCACGCTAACGGCGGTCACCGTCGCCACGAGCAGCGTCACGAAGTAGGGCACGAGGAGCGCTTCGTAGGAGCCCACCGGAAGGCTGATGGTCACCAGCTGCTTCCAGCCGAGGGCGACGCCGGCGAAGAGGTCGAGGAGTCCGTGTCCGGTGGGCAGCAGGCCGTTCGCCTGGCTCGGCACGGCGGCGGGGACGCCGGTCAGCGTGAACGCGGCGACGGTCGCGATCGCCACGACGGCCATCGGGAGCCGGAGCAGGGTGCCGAGGAGCGCGACGACCGTCCCGATCACGATCGCCGTGACCGCGGCGGTGATCATCGCGCCGTCCCGGTACACCGGCCACCAGGACGTGCTCGCGACGGCCAGCAACAGCCAGACCGCGAGCGTGCCGCCGGCGAGGCGGAACGGGACGAGCCGGCGGGCATCGCGACGGTCGGACCGTCGGGTCGAGCGTCTCGCCCGGTCCGGCGCCGGGGCCGGGGTGGTCACGGGTGCGGCGCTCATGCTGCCGACGCCGATCGGTGCAGGGCGTGCCGGAGGTCGTCCAGGTAGCCGATGGTCATCACCGTCAGACCCGCGACACGCAGGAACCGCGGCTGGGCCTCGGGCTCGCAGATCACCGCGACGACCTCCACCCCGACGGGGAACCGCGTGGCGGCGAGTCGGAGCGCGGGCAGGCCGACGGTCGAACCCACGACGAGGAACGCGACGGAGATGCCGTCGGTGTCGCTGCCCACGATCCGGGAGACCTCGGCGATCGGCAGGCACGCGTCGGCCAGGCCGACCGAGGCGAAGTCGTCGAGCAGGCGCGTCGGCGTGACGGTGGGGAGCGTCCGGACGGCGTACACCGCACGCTTCGCGAATTCCGGCGTGCGCTGGGACACCACGACCGAGACCTCACGGCCGTCACGGATCGCCCGCGCGCCGAGGGAGGCGGCCGCGCTCACCGCGAGCTCGAACTCCTCGTCGTCGGCGAACTCACCGCGGGCGATGCCGAGCGCGACGACGAGGTGCGAGCGACGGGTGTCCTCGAACTGCCGGACCATGAGCGCGCCGGACTTCGCGGTCGACTTCCAGTGGATGGTGCGGGGGTCGTCGCCGGGCATGTACTCGCGGATGGCGTGGAAGGCGATGTCCGCGGGCGACAGGTCCGTCGTCGCCTGCCCCTCGAGGTCACGCACCAGCCCGGTACTCGTCGACGGGATCGCGATGGTGCGCGGGTGCACGATGACCTGCTCGCGGGCGGTCCAGACGAGTTCGCGGCGGACGAGTCCCACGGGGTCTGCGCGGACCCCCGTCACGGGCCCGACGTCGAGCACCCCGCGGCGGAGCGTCGGGACGGGGACCTGCCGCTCGAAGGCGCCGTGCGGCCCGATGGCCGGGATGGCGACGTCGACCAGACCGGATCCGACCGGCACCTCGACGGTGGTCGGCACCGACGGCAGGCGCGTGGGGTTCTCGGCCGTGATGATCACACCGGCGTCGTCGCCGACCGCCACACGGTGCTGCGGGAGCCGCATCCGGATCACCAGCCGTGACCGGCCGATCAACGCCACCGCAGCGACCACCGCGAGCACCGCGCCGGCGAACCCGACGACGACGATCTCCCGCAGACCGAAGCGGTAGCCGGCCACGAACGCGACGAGCGTCAGCGCGGCGACCGTCCACCCGAGCCCGGTGACGACGGACGAGACCTCGCCCCAGAGACGCAGGACGAGCCTCCAGGCCGTTGCCCAGAGCCGGACGATCCCGATGACCGCATCCGCTGCGACGCCCTCGCGGTCACCGACGATCCGCGTCCGGACGTTGGTCATGCCGGTGACCGTCCCCGTGCGCTCGTACGCCGTCGTGCCACGACGCGACCGCGTCGAGGACGGACGGCGCGAGCGCGTGGAGACGGGCCGGCGGTCCGTCACGTCGTGACTCGGTCGGCGGGCGGCGGGGTCTCCACCAGGAGCTGCGCGATGACGCTCGGTGCGCTGACGCCGTCGAACTCGGCCTCGGCGTCGAGCACCAGGCGGTGCGCGAGGACCGGGACGGCCAGCGCCTTCACGTCGTCCGGTGTGACGTAGTGGCGACCGCTCAGCGCCGCGAGGACACGGGAAGCACGGATCAGGCCCATCGCCCCTCGGACGCTGACGCCGAGCCGGACCTCGCTCGCGGAGCGGGTCGCGTCCACCAGGCGGGCGACGTAGTCGGCGATCACGGCGTCGACGTGCACGGTGCGCGCCAGGGCGGCCATCTCGGTGATGGTCGCGGCGGGCACGACGCTCGCCAGCGGGACCGACGCCGACGGAGCCGACGAGGTCTCGAGGATCTTCACCGTCGCCGCGTGGTCGGGGTAGCCGATGGACGTCTTCATGAGGAAGCGGTCGAGCTGCGCCTCGGGCAGGCGGTAGGTGCCGGCCTGCTCGATCGGGTTCTGGGTCGCGATGACCATGAAGGGCGCGGCGAGACGGTGGTTGACGCCGTCGACCGTGATCGCGGACTCCTCCATCGCCTCGAGCAGCGCAGACTGGGTCTTCGGGCTCGCACGGTTGATCTCGTCGGCGAGCACGATGTTCGCGAAGACCGGCCCGCGGTGGAAGTCGAACTCCTGCGTCCGCTGGTCGTAGACGCTGATGCCGGTGATGTCGCCCGGCAGCAGGTCGGGGGTGAACTGGATGCGGTTCGTGGTGCCCTGCACGCTCTGCGCCATCGCTCGGGCGAGGCTCGTCTTGCCCGTTCCGGGAACGTCCTCGAGGAGCAGGTGCCCCTCGCTGAGCATCGCCGTGACCGCGAGGCGGATCACGAACGTCTTCCCGAGGAGCACCTGCTCGACGTTGGTCACGATGCGGCCTGCGACGTCGGCGAACCAGGTGGCCTGCTCCGGGGTCATGCTCATGCGGGATGGTCCTTCGGTCGTGGCGGGAGGGCGGCGTTGGCGGGTCGGGGCGGCGGGTGTCAGCCGCCGGGGGCTGATTCCGGGGCAGGCTGCTCGGGAGCGGGGGCCGCGTCCGACTCGTACGTCCAGGTGTCCGTCTGCCCGGCGATCTGCACCTCGATGGTCACGGTGGTGGTCCGGAGCGGTGACAGGGCAGATGTCGGCACGACCGAGTTCGTCGTGTAGGCCACGTTCTGATCGTCGCTCCCACGACCGTCGAAGCGCACGGTGTACGTGGGGGCGGCGCGACCGTTCGACGGATCCTGAACGTTGAGGGCCGTGCCCTCGACGGGTTGCTGCACGATCGGCTTGGTGATGATCGGGGTTGCGGAGTTGGATTCCGAAGACGCGGGACCGCAGTAGTCGTAGTTGTTGCTCGGTCCGCGGCAGCCCTGCACCTCGATCGAGACCGCCGTCCCGTAGCCCAGTGCGGCCGTGGGCCCGGAAGGTGCGTCCTGCCATCCACCACCGTTGTAGCGAACACGGTAGTGATCGGCGCGTCCGGACTTCACGCCGTACCCCTCTGCGACCAGCTGGTAGACGCCGTTGTCCTGGTCGGTCTTCACGACACGGATCGAGGGTGTGGTGGCCTGGCCAGGACGCTCGTAGCTCGTCACGGACGTCGTCGCTCGGCTGACGCTGCAGAAGCCGTAGGTGTTGGACGCCACGACGACGTAACTGGTCGTGCTGCCGTCCGCAGCGTTGCCGTCACGCAGTGTCCCGCCTCCGGGGCCCGTGCTGTCGACCTGCTGACCGCCGCCGATCGGGCCGCAGGTGACCTGCCCTCCGACCCGGACGAGCGCGTACGACTGGATCGGCGCACCTTGACCGTCGGACTTGGAGTAGTCGACGCTGACGACCGTGCGACCGGAGGACGCGTCGACGTTCGGATCCCCCACGGAGACGGCTGTCGGTACACCGACTGCGCTCCCGGTGGCGGACGCCGAGTTCCACTGCACCACCGTGCCGTTGCGGTCGGCGGCGTTCCGGGCCGACACGGTGACCGTGTACTGGGCGGCACTCTGGGCACCGGTGAACGAGGTGCTCGTGGCGGTGCCGGTGTTGCGGGTGTCGGACAACCCCGGACCCTCGATCGTCACGACGTAGTTGTCGACCGCGCTGCCGTTGTTCGGCGCGGACACCTTGCCCCACTTGACGTCGAGCTGGTTCGGCGTCGACCTGCTGGGCGTGACCGTGATGCCCTTCGGCGGTGCCGGCACGAAGTCCGCACTCATCGGACCCGAGCGGGCCGACGGCTTCGAGTCACCGATCGCGTTGGTCGCCACGACCTGGAACCGGTAGGACTCCTTCGGGTCGAGGCCGGTGACCGTGCACACCGTCGCGGTCCCGCAGTTCTTCGAGACGCCGTTGGTCCCGACGACGCGATAGCCCGTGATGGCCGAGTTGTTGCTCTGCGGGGTCGCCCAGGTCAGCGTGGCCTGACCACCGTCGTAGGAGCCGGTGCGGGTGGGCGCCCCCGGCGCGTCCGGGACGTCCTGCACCGAGATCGTGACGTCGCCCCAGACGTACCGGTCGGGGTCGTTCGTGGCGTCCGCCACCTGGTACTGCAGGTGCGCGTCGCCGGGCTTCGCGGTTCCGGCGACCGCGACCAGCAGACGCGAGCGATCACCGCTCGGTGTGACGGTGACACCCTTCGGGAGTCCGCCGGACAGACCGCGGATGTTCACGACGCGCAGCCGCTCGCCGGGGAACGGGTTGGTCGGCTGGTCGTTCGTCAGGACGTCGAGGGTGGTGGTCGCCCCGCGCTTCGTGACCGCGCGGTCGGCGCCCGGCTGGACCACCGGCCGGGTGGAGCCGACGACGCCCACGGCGACCGTGCCGGCACGACCGGCGTTGGCGTCGTCCGCGACGCCGATCCCGATCGACGCGGTGGTGTTCTTCTTCGCGGTGTCGGCGACTGCGATGGTGAGCTGCTGCTTCGCGATCGACGCGGTCGTCCCAGCGGCGGGCCGGCCGACGATCGAGTACCGGAGCTCCGGCAGGTCCTTCGGGTACGGGTAGTCGGTGAGCTTCGTCAGGTCGATCTTCCGCGTCTCGCCCGGCTGCATCTCGATCGAGGAGCCCGCGAACGCCGGCGGCTGGTTCGACCGGGGCGTGACCGTGATCGGGAGCACGAGGGTGGCGACGCGGCCTTTGCCGCCGTTCGCCGACGAGCCGTCGGTGACCTCGAACGAGATCGACGCCTTGCCGTAGTAGAGCTTCGACGACGTGAACTGCAGCGTCGACGAGTCCACCACCAGGCTCTGCCCGTTCGCGTGGGTGGCCTTGACCGTGCCGCGGTCGGTGATCTTCGCGGTCTGACCGTTCGCTGTCACGACGAAGTCCTGCAGCGGGATGCGGACCGTGGCCTCGCTCTTCACCGTGACCGCGCCGGCGCTGCGGTTGATCTGGGGCAGGGCGTCGTCGAAGCCCGGCACGTTGATGAAGCCGTAGGAGACGATGTCCGGGTGGTCGAGCCGGGCGACCGAGAACGGGATCACCTGCGAATCGTCGGTCAACCGGACCGTGATGCGGCCGTCGCCGGTGGGCGTCGCCGTGTCGCCGTAGCCGGGGACGACCCCGACCCGGAGGTCGGCCGCGGTGCCCTCGGCGAAGAAGACGTTGTCGAGCACGTCGACGGTCACGCTCTTCCGGCGGAGGATGTCCTGCAGGTCGAGGGTCGTGTCGTCGACCTCGGGCCGGAGCGGCTGGGCGTCCGGGTCGACGGTCACCGTGAGGAAGGTCGTGCTCGATCCCCCGCTGCTGTTCGCGACGGTGTAGAGCACGGCGTAGTCACCGCGCTTCGCCGACTTCGGGGGCGTGACGCGGATCTGCTGCTTCCGGAGGATCTTCGCGGTGACGTCCTCGGCCGTCGGCTCGGCCTGCGCGACGGTGAGCTGCCCGCCCTCGGGGTCGGAGTCGTTCTGCAGGACACGAACCGTCACCGACCCACCGGGACGGATCGTGACGTGGTCGGCCTCGGCCACGGGGTTCGAGGCCTGCTCGGCGCGGGGTGCGATACCCACGCGCACGGTGCCGGACGCGCGGGCCCCGAGAGCGTCCACTACCGTGTAGGTGAACTCGTCGGTACCTGCCGAGTAGTCTCCGGCCTCGTAGGTCAGGGCGTCCGAGGCGACGTCGGCGACCGATCCCTTGTCGGGGTTGGAGCCCACTCCGACGAGCTGGACGGAGTCGCCGTCCGGGTCGATCCCGTTCAACGGCACGCTGATCCGCACCGACGACCCGGCGACCACGCGCGCGGTGACGGTCTGCGGGACCGGCGGGTTGTTGGTCGCGGCGTCACGCTCGCGCACCGAGATCGACACGGCGGCATCGGCGTACTGGCCGTCGGGGCCGGCCACCCGGTAGACGGCGGTGTAGTTGCCCGGCGTCTTCGGGGCGAGGTAGCGCAGGTGGTCACCGGAGACGAACAGCAGGCCGCCGTTGCCCGGCACGTTCTGCACCAGTTCGGGCTGGAGCGTCAACGGTTCGCCCTCGGGCTGGGTGTCGTTGCCGAGCACGTCGATGTTCGCGACGTCTCCGACGCGCACGGTGGCGGTGTCGGGCTGCGCGACCGGAGGCTGGATGCGGTCGGGCTTCGGGATCTCGACGACGGTGATCGTGCCGGGGGACGACGCCAGCCCGTTCGTCTCCGTGTACCCGAACGACACCGGACCGTCGAGCGGCGCCGTGAGCGTGACGCGGACCTTGTGCTGGTCGAGGATGCTCGCCTGCACCCCGCTGCCCCGTCCGGGTCCGTCGAGCGCCGTCACGAGCAGCACCCCGCCCGCCGGGTCGATGTCGGTCGCGGTGACGTCCGTGTCCTTGGTGGACAGGGTGTTGACGAACACCGTCTTCGGCGTGGTGATCGGCGCCGTCGAGGCGTCCGGTGGCGCGAGGACGGTCACCCGGACGATGCCGCTCGACGTCTTCACGCCGTCGGTCACCGTGTACTCGAGCTGGTGGTCGCCCGCCCGCTCCCCTTGCACCCGGAAGGTCCCGGCGTCGTAGCTCGGGGTGACGGTGAGCCCGGATGCCGACGACACGCTGGTCAGTGTCACGGTGCCGTTGCCACCACGCACGTGGTCGAGTGGCTCGACCGTGAAGGCCTTGCCGGCGTACCCGGACACGGGGAACGGGTCGGCGCGCAACGGGACGGTGCCCTGCTTGGCCACCCGCACCGTCACGGCGCCCCGGCCGTCAGCGCGTCCGTCGCTCACGACCAGCTGCACCGACCGCTCACCGGTGCGGCCGCTGTCGTTCCGGAAGTCGAGCAGGCCGTCCGGCGTGGTGGACACCCGGTCGCCGTTCGACGCGGTGGCCGACTCCAGGTACACCGGGTCGCCGTCCGGGTCGATCCAGTCACCGAGCACGTTCGAGACCACGTGCCCGTTCTGGACGACGTCGGCCGAGGTGTCACGGACCTGCCGCGGCGCCTCGTTCTCGCTGTCGGGGCGCACGCGGATCCGGACCGTCGCGGTGTCCGAACCGCCGTTGCCGTCGGTGATCGTGTACGGGAACGTCACGGTCCCGGTGGCGCGCGGCGACAGCGTGACCTGCAGACGTTGTCCGTCGCCGACGATCGCGACGCGGCCGACGGACTTCGAGATGGTGCCGACCTCGCTCACGATGATCGGGTCACCGTTCGGGTCGTAGTCGTTCAGCAGGACCGGGAGGCTCGTGGTGCGTCCCGGACGAGCGCCAAGTTCGTCGTCCACCGCCACCGGCGGCTTCTGGTCCTTGTCGACCTCGGGGTCGTCGTCGGAGACCTGCTCCTGCTGCTGCTCGTCGTCCTGCTTGATCAGGTCGGCCCAGTTGTCGATGAGCTGACCACTCCGGTCGATCGCCCAGGATCGGCCGCTCGTCGGGTCGTTGGCGACGACGGTGTCGCCGTTGTGCAGGATCTGCAGTTCGCTCGTACCGCCGGTGCTCGCCAGCCGCTGCAACGCGCTGCCGTCGCACGTGTCGATCGCCTGTCCGCCCGCCCACGCGGCGTACGTGCAGGAGCCGTCGACGTAGGGCCGCGCGGCTCGACCGGACACCTCGAGCGCGGTGGCGTCCACGGTGCCGGAGGCACTGACGCGGACCAGCCCCGCCGTGCCCGCGACCGTGACCTGGGCCGTGGTGTCCGACGACCGCTGGAGGGCCGGCGACGACCCCACCCGGTCGCCGAGCTCGACGGTGCGCCCGTCGACCGACAGGGCACCGCTCGTGCGGTCGAGCACGGCGAGGTGCCCGTCGAACGTGGCGACCTGGAAGTCGTCGCCCCGGTCCATGTCGACCTTCCACCGTTCGGCGACGGTGAGTGTCGTGCCGACGTCGACCAGCGACGCCGTCCCGGTCTTCGCGGAGTAGACCGCGACGTGGCCGTCGGAGGCGTCGAAGACGGTGTCGGCGCCCAGGGTCAGGTCGGCCTTGGCCGACGCGTCGAACTCGGCGAGGTCGCTCGCGGGGGTCGACCAGAGCTCACCCGTGTCCGCGTTGCCGATGACCGCGGTGTCGCCCGCGAAGAAGACCTGTGGCGTCCCGGCAGGCAGCGTGATCGCATCACCCACGGTGGCGTCGGCGACGTCGACCCGGGCGACCGTGCCCTTGGTCTCGTCGACGCTGTAGACGGTGGAGCCGCGCTGCAGCACGGACAGGTCGTCGCTGGCCGTCTCGACCGCGGTGTTGAGCTGCAGGATGCCGGTGTTCGCCCGGCCGACCGCGCCGTACTCGGCCGAGGGCACCCAGACGGTGCCGTCACCGAGGTCGACGCGTTGCGTGTGGTACCCGGTGGAGACGATGGCCGTGGTCGCGACGACGGCGGCGACGAGCACCGAGGCACCGGTGGTCACGGCTGCGGAGCGGTGCTTCGCGAGGAGGGCGCGGATCACCCGGCGCTCCCGATCGTCGCGCACTTCTGCGCGCTCGCAGCACCCGTCTTGCCGTCGCGGTTCACCGCGACGGCGATGCACTCCTCGTCGCCGCGTTCACCGGAGACGACGAACGTCGTGCCGGTCTGCTGGCTCGAGGACCCGTTGGACGAGATGACGTACGTGTCGCCGCTGCGCAGCCCCGGGTCGGTCCAGCTGAAGGACACGGACTGCGGCGACGGCTCGGCTCGGACCTCGGCCACGACCGGGATCGCCCCGGCGCCGAGCCGACCGACGACGACGACCGTGGCGATCGCGAGGGCCGCGACCACGACGACGGCGAGTGACGTCGCCCAGACCAGGGTCGAACGGGTCCGGCGACGGGCACGGGTCACGGACCCGGTGCGGTGCACGGTGCCGACGCTGTGCGATCCGCCTGCCACGACTCCGCCCTGCACCGCGCGGCGGGTCCGACGACGCGCACCGACCCGGGTGGGTGGCTGCAGCTCACGGATCACGGTGCGGTCGCCGTGCGGGGTGGGCGTCGAGATAGCCCAGGCCTCGACCGCGACGTCCGCGGAGGTCTGCGGGATACCGAGCTCGGCCTCGACCTGCTGGAACCCGCGCACGAGTTCCATCACCGTTGCCGGGCGTCCCTGCGGCTTGCGGGACAGCGCCGAGGCGAGCAGACGCTCCAGCGAGGGCGGCACGTCGGTGCGACCGGTCGGCTTCACGCCGCCCTTGTCGATCCGGTGCATCAGGTCGTTCGCACCGTTCTTGCCACCGCGGACCTCGAACGGGCTGCGCCCGGCGAGGAGCGAGTACGCCGTCGCCGCGAGTGAGTACACCTCGGACTGGATCGTGCCGCGCGACTCGTCGATCAGGACCTCGGGCGCGGACCACGGGATCGACATGCCGATCGGCTCGTCGGGGTCGGTGCCCCCGATCGTCGCGGCGATGCCGAAGTCGGATAGCACGGGGTTGCCGTAGGCCGTCAGCAGGATGTTCGAGGGCTTGATGTCGCGGTGCAGCACGCCCTCACGGTGTGCGGTCTCGAGCGCCGAACCGATGCGGATGCCGATCGACAGCACCTCGGACACCGGGATCGGTTCGCGACGGTAGCGCTCGCTGAGGGACGACGAGCAGAGCTCCATGACCAGGTAGGGACGGCCGTCAGCGGCGACGCTGGCCTGGAAGACGGTGAGGATCGACGGGTGCGTGCTGAGCCGGGCCATCAGGTTGGCCTCGGCCTGGAACATCTGCCGGACGCGGTCGTCGACGACCTCGTCCAGCAGCACCTTCACCGCGACCTGTCGTCGGGGCATGTCCTGCTCGTAGAGGAAGACGTCGGCGAAGCCACCGGACCCGAGGACGTGGACGGGACTGAAACCGCCGATCACGGGCGGGTTGGACGGCAGGCGTCTCGCCATGGTCCTCTCCTCCCCCGGCCGAGCGGCCAGCTCTCTCGACGTGGCCATGTCATTGTACGAAGCGTGGGTGACGGACATTCCGCACGCCGATCCCCCACAGCTCGACGCGTTCCCCCAGTTCGGGGGCCAGTCAGTGCCTCGGCAGCGTGTCCTCGAGGTCGCCGTCGTCCGGTGCGGCATCGACCTGCAGCACCACCACGGTGACGTTGTCACGACCGCCGGCCACGACGGCGTCGCCCACCAGACGCTCCGCCAGGTCCTGCGCGCCCGGCTCACGTGCCGCGATGCGCGCGATGCCGGCGTCGCCGAGCTCCTTGGTCAGCCCGTCGGAGCAGACGATGTAGCGGTCACCGGCTCGCAGGGGCAGGGTCCACCAGTCCGGTGCCGGCGGTTCGCCGAAGCCGACCGCACGCGTGATGACGTTGCTGTCCGGGTGCTGCTCGGCGTCCTCGGCACGCAACAGACCGGCGTCCACCATCTCCTGCACCACCGAGTGGTCGACGGTGACGCGGCGGAGCACGCCGTCCTCGATGCGGTAGGTGCGGGAGTCACCGACGTTGAACACGAGCGCTGCGGGCTGCCCGAGCGAGGCCACGAGCGCGATCCCGGTGACGGTGGTGCCCGCGCCGATGGCGTTGCCGCCGGCTGCGCGCTCGATGTCGGCGGTCGCGAGGAGCAGTGCACGCTGGATGCCCTGGCGCGTGGTGAACGGTTCGGCCGTCACCTGTTCGAGCCGACGCACGACCGCGTCGCTGGCGCGGTCCCCCGCGAGGTGCCCGCCCATGCCGTCGGCGACGACGAAGAACGGCGCGCCCACGATGTAGCTGTCCTCGTTGTGGTCACGCCGTCGACCGACGTCGGTCGCGGCTCCCCACGAGAGCGTCAGGGTGGCGCCGTCGGCACCGGGGACGTCGATGGCGTGCGCAGTGGCTGCTCGGCCGAGTTCGGTCACGTGTCAGGATCGCTCTCTGGTGGGTCGGGGCGTGCCGTGTGCTGTCTGATCGGAGGGCCACGGGGGAACCGGAGGCAGCCCCTCTGCCGGTGCGACCCGGAGGTACGGCGAGAGGACCTCGATGGCGTTGCCGTCACCGATCTCGACTACCGTACCCGTCAGCGCCACGATCGACGCACCCGACGCCATGCGGTAGGCGGGCGCACCGGCCGGGCGGACGACGGTGCCGTTCGTGGACCGGAGGTCCTGCACGACGACGGCTTCGCCCTCGGCGTGCATCCGGACGTGGGACGACGACACCTGCCCGTACGCCGACCGCACGGTCACGAGTTCGGGCTGCGGACCACGGGTGACGCGGGGCAGCGACGGCCGGCGGCCGATGACCACCGGGTGGTCGAGCCGGAAGGTGCGGTCGCCGATGCGGACCGAGGGCACGCGTGCCGCGGGTGCGGCGGGTACCGACGGGACGGCCGGGAGGCCCGGGGCAGCACCCACGAACGGGCCCGCTCCGGCGCCGGGTCGCGCCGGCACCCGGACGACGGTGTCCTCCGGATCGACGTTGTCCACCGCTGCCGGCGCCTGGGCGGGTGCACCGACCGGGGGCCGGATGACCGTGTCACCGAGGACTCCGTCGTCGGACCCGAGGTCGGAGTCGGGACCGGCTCCGGGGAGGACGGGACCAGCGCCGCGGATGACGGTGTCACCGACGGCGTCCGCCGCCCGGTCGCCCGACGGCGATCGTCGGGGTCGCCGGATCACGGTGTCCTCGATGTCGTCGTCGTACAACCGGAGCCCTCCCAGTGTGGTCTCCCCCACCGTAGACGATCCGGTCGACCCCACGTCATCGACGCTCCCACGACGGCCCGCTGCCCGCGACGACCGAGCGCAGGACGAGCCCCGCGAGCGGGTCGTCGGCGCGCGTCTCGAGGGCGTACCGGGCACGCGTCTCCGCCCGGGCCCAGGACCCCAGCGCCCACGCACACCAGGCACCGAGCGACAGGGCTCCGGCGGCACCCGACGATCCGTCGAAGGGGCCGTCCTGCGCCCGCCACACCCGCCACGCGTCGGCGCACCGGTCACCGGCGAGCCGCACGCGGGCACGATCGGGGGCCGGGCCGAAACCGTGGAGCGCCGGTGGTGTCGGATCGGCGAAGGGGTCGAACACCCGGATCGACCGCGGGTTCGGCGTACCCTGCGCCGCGATGAACGGCACCAGGGCCATCCGGGGCGCGAGTGCGCCGCACGCGGTCACCACGGCCGTCGCAGCCGCCGTCGACAGGTCCGCACGGCCCGGCGCGACCAGCGCGGCCGCTGCGGCGGGGAGGGTGACCGCCGCGGCGATCTCGCGAGGGAAACGGACTGCGGAGCCGGGGCCGGACTGTGCCGTGAGAGGGATCATGCACGCCATCGAAGCGTGCTGCGGGCCTCCAGGCAGGGGCGCCCCGGCCATCTGTGGACCGGAGCTGCCCCACCCACGCCTGTGGAGGACGAGCCGGCGGAACCCGCTCAGGCGGCGACGGGCTCCAGGCTCTCGGCGACCAGGTCCCAGCCGCCCTCGTTGCGTTCGACCACCACGCCGTTCGCCGCCGCCCAGACGACCAGGTCGTCCATGCTGCCGATGCTCGCGCCGGTGCGGGCGAGCAACGCCACCAGGCGGCCCTTCGCGGTCTTGTTCCAGTGGTTCAGTGCACGACGACGGCCCGAGCCGTCGACGCTCACCACGCGCGGGGTCACCGCTCCGGACACGGGACCGAGCTGCCGGTACCCCTCCGACCGCAGGTCGAGCACCAGGCCGTCCGCACGGGTCAGCAGGGAACGGGTCGACACCGTGGGCCAGTGCGCGGCCAACCGGATCGAACCGAGCCGCGAGTCGTGCGACAGCCGGTACGCCGGGATCGGGTCACCGGCCCCGATCGGGCCGAACATCGCGGACTGCACGATCACGTGCTCCGCCCACCACGCACGGGTCGCCGCATCCGCGTCCTGCACGCCCAACGGGTCGTAGAGGACCCCCGTGTACCGCTCGATCGCGGGCATGGTGCCCGAGGTGTCGAGCTCGAGGTTCCGGAGCCGCTCGGCGATCGACTTCGGACCGAGCTTGAGTGCCGTCCTGGCCGAGGACTCCTCGGAACTGACGAAGCGGGCCGCGGTGATCACCGCGGCCCGCTCATCGGCCAGTTCCGGGAACGAGAGTGCACGCAGATCGAGCGTGCGGCTCGTGTCCCCGCCCTCCCGCTTCGTCTCCGAAGGCGGGAGCAGGACGGTCAGTCCGGTCAGGACGCCAGCGCGGCCTGCCGCGCGACGATCGTCACCGTGTCGTGCTCGACCGACAGGAAGCCGTCCTCGGCGTCGACCGCGACGGTCGACCCATCGGCCCGCGTGATGCGGACCTGACCCTGCGCCAGGATCGCGAGCATCGGCTCGTGTCCGGCGAGGATGCCGATCTGGCCCTCTGTCGTCCGTGCGACGACCATGGTGGTGTCGCCCGACCAGACCTCGCGGTCAGCCGAGACGACGCTCACGCTGAGACCCGCCATGTCAGCGGTTCTCCTTCTGGATCTGAGCCCACTTCTCTTCCACGTCGTTGATGCCACCGACGTTGAAGAACGCCTGGGTCGCAACGTGGTCGAACTCGCCGTCGGCGATGGCACGGAAGGACTCGATGGTGTCCTTCAGCGGCACCGTGGAGCCCTCGACACCCGTGAACTTCTTCGCCATGTAGGTGTTCTGCGAGAGGAACTGCTGGATACGACGAGCGCGCTCGACCGTGATCTTGTCCTCTTCGGAGAGCTCGTCGACACCGAGGATGGCGATGATCTCCTGCAGTTCCTTGTTCTTCTGGAGGATCTGCTTGACGCGCGTGGCCGTCTCGTAGTGGTCGGCACCCAGGTAGCGCGGGTCCATGATGCGCGACGTCGACGCCAGCGGGTCGATCGCGGGGTACAGACCCTGCGACGCGATCTCACGGGAGAGCTCGGTCGTCGCGTCGAGGTGCGCGAACGTGGTGGCCGGAGCCGGGTCGGTGTAGTCGTCAGCCGGCACGTAGATCGCCTGCAGCGAGGTGATCGAGTGACCACGTGTCGAGGTGATGCGCTCCTGGAGCACACCCATCTCGTCGGCGAGGTTGGGCTGGTAGCCCACGGCGGACGGCATGCGGCCGAGCAGCGTCGAGACCTCGGAGCCGGCCTGCGTGAAGCGGAAGATGTTGTCGATGAAGAGGAGCACGTCCTGCTTCTGGACATCGCGGAAGTACTCCGCCATCGTCAGCGCCGACAGGGCCACGCGGAGACGCGTTCCCGGCGGCTCGTCCATCTGGCCGAACACGAGGGCCGTCTTGTCGAAGACACCCGCCTCTTCCATCTCACCGATGAGGTCGTTGCCCTCACGGGTGCGCTCACCGACACCGGCGAACACCGACACACCGCCGTGGTCCTGCGCAACGCGCTGGATCATCTCCTGGATGAGGACGGTCTTGCCGACGCCCGCACCACCGAAGAGGCCGATCTTGCCACCCTGCACGTACGGGGTGAGGAGGTCGATGGACTTGATGCCGGTCTCGAACATCGAGGTCTTGGACTCGAGCTGGTCGAAGGCCGGGGCCTTGCGGTGGATCGGCCAGCGCTCGGTGATCTCGAGCTTCTCGTCCGTGTTGAGCACGTTGCCGAGGACGTCGAAGACCTTGCCCTTGGTGACGTCGCCGACGGGGACCGAGATCGGAGCGCCCGAGTCACGGACCTCCTGGCCACGGACCAGGCCGTCGGTCGGCTTCAGGGAGATGGCACGGACGAGGTCGTCGCCGAGGTGCTGGGCGACCTCGAGGCCGATCTCCTGCGACGAGTCACCGATGGTGATGGTCGTGAACAGGAGGTTGTACATCTCCGGGATTGCGTCGTGGGGGAACTCGATGTCGACGACGGGGCCCGTGACACGGGCGATCCGGCCGACACCGGGCGCCGACGACGTCTCGACCGCGGTGGTTGCGGTGTCGGTCATGGCTGGTGCCTTCCTGAGGGTGGGTATCTGTCCGCGAACGACGCGGACTACTTCTTCTTCGACGAGAGGGCGTCGGCGCCGCCGACGATCTCGGAGATCTGCTGGGTGATCTCCGCCTGACGCGCGTTGTTCGCGAGTCGGGTGAAGTCACGGATCAGCGAGTCGGCGTTGTCGCTGGCCGCCTTCATCGCCTTCTGACGCGCGGCGTGCTCGGAAGCAGCCGACTGCAGCATGGCGTTGAAGATGCGGCTCTCGATGTAGACCGGGAGCAGCGAGTCGAGCACCGCATCGGCGTCCGGCTCGAACTCGTAGAGCGGCAGGGGCTCGTTGCCCTCGGGCTCGTCGATGCCCTCGACGACCTCGAGGGGCAGCAGGCGAACGACCTGCGGCTCCTGGGTCGCCAGGCTGATGAACCGGTTGAACACGATGTGGATCTCGTCCACGCCGCCGTCAGCAGTGTCCTGGAGGAACTTCGCCACGACGGCGTCGCCGATCTCCTTGGCCGTCGAGAACTCCGGCTGGTCGGTGTTGCCGACCCACTGCTGCTCGGACGGACGCTCACGGAACGCGAAGTACCCGACGGACTTGCGGCCGACCAGGTAGTAGACGACGTCCTTGCCCTCGCTGCGGAGCAGGGAGGCGAGCTCCTCGCCCTGCTTGAGGACGTTCGTGCTGAACGCGCCGTTCAGGCCGCGGTCCGAGGTGAAGAGCACGACGGCTGCACGGGTCGACGACTCCGGCTCGGTGGTCAGCACGTGATCGACGTTCGAGAACGTCGCCACTGCCGATACCGCACGGGTGACGGCCCGCGAGTACGGACCGGACGCAGCCATGCGGGCCTGCGCCTTCTGGATCCGCGACGCCGAGATCAGCTCCATGGCGCGGGTGACCTTCTTCGTGGTCTTCGCCGACTTGATCCGCTGGCGGTAGACCCGGACCTGCGCTGCCATCTAGCGACGACCCTTGACGATCTGCTCCTGGTCGACGTCCTCGGCGTCAGCCGCGTCGAACTGCTCGGAGCCGAGGGTCTTGCCGTCGCTCGTCTGGAAGCTCTTCGTGAACTCGTCGATCTGCTTGTTCATCTCGGCAACGGTCTCGTCGCTGAGCTGGTTCGTCTCGCGCAGGGTCGTGAGGACATCGGAGTTGCGACGCAGGTGGTCGAGCAGTTCGGACTCGAAGCGGAGCACGTCCGGCACCGGGACGGTGTCGAGCTTGCCGTTCGTGCCGGCCCAGATCGAGACGACCTGCTCCTCGACCGGGTACGGCGAGTACTGCGGCTGCTTGAGGAGCTCGGTCAGACGGGCACCGCGCTCCAGCTGACGACGCGACGCCTGGTCGAGGTCGGACGCGAACATCGCGAACGCCTCGAGCGAGCGGTACTGCGCCAGCTCGAGCTTCAGCGTGCCGGAGACCTTCTTGATCGACTTCACCTGCGCGTCACCACCGACGCGGGACACCGAGATGCCCACGTCGACGGCCGGACGCTGGTTCGCGTTGAAGAGGTCCGACTGCAGGAAGATCTGGCCGTCGGTGATGGAGATGACGTTGGTCGGGATGTACGCCGAGACGTCGTTCGCCTTGGTCTCGATGATCGGGAGACCCGTCATCGAACCGGCGCCGAGCTCGTCGGACAGCTTCGCGCAACGCTCCAGCAGACGGGAGTGCAGGTAGAAGACGTCACCCGGGTATGCCTCGCGGCCCGGCGGACGACGCAGGAGGAGCGACACCGCACGGTAGGCCTCGGCCTGCTTCGACAGGTCATCGAAGATGATGAGGACGTGCTTGCCCTGGTACATCCAGTGCTGGCCGATGGCCGAACCGGTGTACGGGGCGAGGTACTTGAAGCCGGCCGGGTCGGATGCCGGAGCGGCGACGATGGTGGTGTACTCCATCGCACCGGCGTCCTCGAGCGCACCCTTGACGGAGGCGATCGTGGAGCCCTTCTGACCGATGGCGACGTAGATGCAGCGGACCTGCTTCTCCTCGTCGCCGGACTCCCAGTTGGCCTTCTGGTTGATGATCGTGTCGATCGCGATGGCCGTCTTGCCGGTCTGGCGGTCGCCGATGATCAGCTGACGCTGACCACGGCCGACGGGGATCATCGCGTCGATGGCCTTGATGCCGGTCTGCAGCGGCTGGTGGACCGACTTGCGGGCCATGACGCCGGGAGCCTGGAGCTCGAGGGCACGACGGCCCTCTGCGGCGATCTCGCCGAGACCGTCGATCGGGGCGCCGAGCGGGTCGACGACGCGACCGAGGAAGGCGTCGCCGACGGGGGCGGAGAGGACCTCACCCGTGCGGGTGACCTCCATGCCCTCCTCGATGCCGCCGAACTCGCCGAGCACGATGGCGCCGATCTCGTCTTCGTCGAGGTTCTGCGCCAGGCCGAGCGTGCCGTCCGCGAAGCGGATGAGCTCGTTCGCCATGACGCCGGGGAGACCCTCGACGTGGGCGATGCCGTCACCGGCGTCGGTGACGTGCCCGACCTCGGCCGTGGAGGCCTTCGTCGGCTCGTAGTTCGAGACGAAGTCCTTCAGGGCATCACGGATCTCATCGGGGCTGATGGTGATGTCTGCCATGGGATTTTCCTTGTGGTTTTCCGGGGCCCTTCGGCTCCGAGAGGGTGACGCTGCCGGACTCGGCAGTTCCCGTTGTGGACTTGGGGAGGAGCGGCTTCGACCGTACGCCTAGCCGGCGAGCTGGAGCCGGAGCTCCGAGAGTCGCGTGGACACGGTGCCGTCGATGACGTCGCCGCCGATCTGCACCCGGACCCCGCCGACGACCGTGGGGTCGACGACCTGGTTGATGCTGATGTCCTTGCCGTACCGCTCGGACAGACCGCGCGTGACGCGGGCCGACTGGGCGGGGGTCAGTGGCGTCGCCGTGACGACGGTCGCGACGAGCTTGCCGGCCTGCTCGGCCACGATGCGCGAAGCGTCGCGGACGATCTCGCCGATGCGGCGGCCGCGGGGCTGCTGCACCAGGGCCGACACGATCGTGATCGTCTGCTCCGAGGCCTTGGCACCGAGGAGCCGCTCGACGAGCGCGCCCTTCTGCTCGGGGCTGCCGAGCTTGGTGCCGAGCGCCAGCTCGAGGCCGGCGTCCGAGCGGACGGCGGTCTCGAAGGCGAACAGCTCCGACTCGATCGACGAGTCCGGACCCGCGGTGGCGGCGACGGCGCGGATGCCCGCGTCCTCGATGCCCGCGAGCAGGTCCTGCTGCGAGGACCAGCGCGAGCCGGCCACCGCGGTCAGGACCGCACGCGTCGCGTCCGACTGCCCGGCGAAGACACGGTCGATGAGGACCTTCTTGCCGGCCGCGTCGGCCGTGGGGTCGGACAGCAGCCCGAGCAGCTGCGGCGCACCGGCGATCGCACGCCCGGAGGCGAGGATCTCGGCACCCGCGACCAGGCCGGCGCTCGGACCGAGGTCCGACAGCACCGCCCTGGTGGACGCGAGTGCTTCTCTGGTAGCGCTGCGCATGCTCAGTGCTCCCCCGTCTTCGTGGCCTGCGAGGCCTCGAGGTCGGCGAGGAAGCGGTCGACCACTGCGGTCGACTTGGCGTCGTCCTTGAGGGACTCACCGATCACACCGGACGCGAGGTCCAGCGCGAGGGTGCCCACTTCGGACCGGAGTGCCTGGACGGCGCTCTGGCGCTCGGCCTCGATCTGCGCCTGGGCGTTGGCCGTGATGCGTGCTGCATCGGCGGCCGCCTGCTCGCGGACCTCGTTGCCGATCGCCGTGGCGTCGGCGCGGGCCTGCTCACGGATGCGCGATGCCTCGGCCCGTGCGTCGGCGAGCTGCTTGTTGTACTCGTCGAGCGCAGCGGCGGCCTGCTCCTGAGCGGCCTCGGCCTTCTTGATGCCGCCCTCGATGGCCTCGGTGCGCTCATCGAGCATCTTCGTGATGCGCGGCGTGACGACACGCCACATCACCACGAAGATGATGACGAAGGCGAGCGCCGACCACACGATGTCGTACACCGGCGGGATCAGCGGATTGTGCGCTTCCTCCGCCGCGATGATGAGTGCGTTCTGCATCGAGGAACCTTAGTTGGTGAAGATGAAGTACGTGGCGATACCGATGAAGGCCAGGGCCTCGGTGAAGGCGATACCGATGTACATGAGGGTCGTCAGGCGGCCCTGGAGCTCGGGCTGGCGAGCGACGGACTCGATCGTCTTACCGACGACGATGCCGACACCGATGGCCGGGCCGATCGCTGCGAGGCCGTAGCCAACCGTCGCGATGTTGCCGTTGATCTCCGCGAGAACGGTCGTTGCGTCCACGTGTTTTCCTTTCGAGGTGCGGGTCCGACGGTCGCCGGTCCCGTAGGGGGTCAGTGAGGAATCAGTGCTCGTCGGCCAGCGCCAGCTGGATGTAGACGGCGGTGAGGAGCATGAAGACGTAGGCCTGCAGCAGCGCGACGAGGACCTCGAAGAAGCTGAACGCGATGCCGAACGCGATGGTCCCGACGCCGAAGGCCTTGAAGCCGAGCGAAGCGTCGAAGAAGAAGAACTGCGTGGCCGAGAAGAACAGCACGAGGAGCAGGTGCCCTACGACCATGTTCATCAGGAGTCGCAGCGTCAGGGTGACGGGACGGAGCACGAAGGTGGAGACGAGCTCGATCGGCGTCACGATGATGTACAGCGGCCACGGCACCCCGGGCGGGAAGAGCGAGTTCTTGAGGAACGTGCCCGGGTGCTTGCGGAGACCGGCGTAGATGAAGGCGAGGTACGCGACGATCGCCAGGATCATCGGCATCGCGATGCGGCTGGTGCCGGCGAGGTTCATGCCCGGGATCAGACCGGTCAGGTTCATGAACAGCACGCCGAAGAAGATCGTCGCCAGGAGCGGCAGGAAGCGCTTGCCGTCCTTCTCTCCGAGGTTGTCGAAGGTGTTGCGACGGACGACGTCGAACGCGTACTCGATGAACGCCTGACCGCGGTTCGGCACGAGCTTCAGTGCACGGGTACCCACGAACGCGAACACCAGCAGAACGGCGACGGCGAAGAAGCGGATGAGGACGACCCGATCGATCTCGAACGGCGTCCCGGCGAAGAAGATCGCATCCGGGAAGAACTCGTTGATCGACGGACCATGGAACTCGGCGGCCTTGCTGCTCCCCGCCGCGACGGTGTCAACCGCAGCGGAGAGGGACAGGGGAAGAGCGTGGGATAGCAGCGCTGTCTCCTGTGTCGGCGCGCGCACATCATGGCACGCGATGGTGGACGTTGTGGAGGCTCGTCCGCCCCGAGCGAAAGGCTCCGGTAGCGGACTTCGAGAAGCCTATCAGGTGCGAGAGGCTTCCCGGCTTCTCAGACGCGGGGGGTCGGGTTCCCAGCGTCCGCGGAGTCGTCGAGGCCGTCGCCCGGCAGCCGGACGCCGATCGGGATGCGGGCCTTCGCGACGGCGACGACGTCGATCACCAGGGAGCCGACGACCCCCGCGATGATCACGATCGCCAGCACCGGGAAGTCGACCCAGTCGCGGTCCTTGAGCAGGACCAGCAGCACGATGAAGACGATGAACTTGAGCAGCCAGGTGCCCATCACGATGCCGAAGAAGGCACCGGAGATCATCTGCCCCTTGGAGACGCGCAGCGCGACGAGGACACTGACGGCGGTGAGCCCGAGGAACACGACGCTCAGCACGGCGCCGAGCAGTCCCCCGACCAGCCCCGGGCCGTCCGCGACGAGGAACCCGATGAGCCCGCCGACCACCGCCAGGGCGACGGCGAGGACCGCGCCCCAGGTGATGATGCGGCGGAACACCGGCCGGACGTGGTCGAGCGCGTTCGGTGCGGTCACGTGATGTCTCCAGGGATCGTGCGGTCGTTGGCGGCCCGGTCGAGCGGGTCGAGGCTGGCATCCACCACGGCGGCGGAACGGTTGGCGGTCTGGGCGGCGATCTCGGTGCGTTTGCGGCCGAGCGGCGCGAACGTCGCGACGGCGCAGACGGTGAAGCCGACGGACACGAAGACGACGACCCAGTACCAGTCCACGAAGAGGAACAGCAGGCACCCGAAGGCGACGGTCGCGGTCCACGCGTAGAAGATCAGCACCGCGTGGAAGTGCGAGTGCCCCATGTCGAGCAGGCGGTGGTGCAGGTGCTTCCGGTCGGCCGAGAACGGCGACTTGCCCGCGCTGAGCCGTCGGGTGACCGCGAGCCCGAAGTCCAGGATCGGAACGATCAGGATCGCGAACGGCAGCAGGATCGGGATGAACGCCGGCAGCAGCGCCTGGCGTGTCTGCACCGCCGCCGGGTCGATGTTGCCCGTGACCGACACTGCGCTCGTGGCCATCAGGAACCCGACGAGCAGCGCGCCGGCGTCGCCCATGAAGAGCTTGGCGGGGTGCCAGTTCAGGATGAGGAAGCCGAAGCAGGCCCCGACGAGCACCGCGGTGAGCAGCGACGGCAGGTTGAAGAAGAACTCGGTCTGCACGACCACGCGGTTGATGAAGAACGTGTAGAGGAAGAAGACCCCGCCGGCGATGATCGCGACGCCGGCCACCAGGCCGTCGAGCCCGTCGATGAAGTTCACCGCGTTCATCACGAGCACCACCGCCAGCACGGTGAAGATCAGGCTCATGTACGACGAGCCCACGCCCAGCGTGTTGCCGATGGGCAGCGAGACGATCGCGACGCCCTGCCAGGCGAGGATGCCCGCCGCGATGATCTGCCCGGCGAGCTTCGTCATCCAGTCGAGGTCCCAGATGTCGTCCGCGACACCGAGGACCACGATTATGGTCGCTCCCCCGAGCACCGCGAGCACGCGACCCGGTTCGGAGAACACGAGCCGGAAGTAGTCGGTCCCCGCTATCGACGGGAACAGGAACCAGGCCGCGAGCAGCGAGACGATGACGCCGATGTACATCGCGATGCCGCCGAGCCGCGGCGTCGGGGTGCGGTGCACGTCCCGCTCGCGGACCTGCGGGTACCACTTGTACTTCAGCCCGAGCTTCCAGACGATCAGGCTCATCACGAAGCTCACGACCGCGGCGATGGCCCCGGCGAGCAGGTAGTACTTCATGTGACGAGGTCGGCTCCGACGACCCGGATGATCTCCTCGTCGGGGATCACCCCGTGCCGGACGATGCGGAGCTTCCCGCCGTCCGACAGCCCGGTGGCGTCGACGATCGTCGAGCCGGTGCTGGCCTCGAAGCCGTCGTGCACCTCGACGGGTCCGCCGTCCAGGTAGATCGCGACGCTGTCGCCGAGCATGCGCTCGGCGGCGTCGATGTCCATCGCGGCCGGGTCGCCGGTGGAGTTCGCGGACGAGACCGCGAGCGGCCCGACCTCCTGCAGCAGCTCGAGGGCGATCCGCGAGTCCGGCATCCGCAGCGCGACCGTGCCGCGCGTCTCGCCGAGGTCCCAGTCGAGCGACGGCTGTGCGTGCAGGATGACGGTCAGCCCGCCCGGCCAGAACTCGGCCACCAGGTCGCGCACCGGCTGCGGGACCTCGCTGGCGAGGGCGTCGAGCGTGGGCGGACCGGGGATGAGCACGGGCGGCGGCGACTGCCGCGTTCGGCCCTTCGCGTCGAGCAGCCGCTGCACGGCCGTCGCGCTGAAGGCGTCCGCGGCGAGGCCGTAGACGGTGTCGGTGGGGACCACGACGAGCTCTCCGCGTCCGAGGGCGGCACGTGCGAGCCGCATCCCGGTCAGGAGCCCGTCGGAGTCGGTGCAGTCGTATCGGGATGCCATGACTCGACGATGATAGTGCGACACAATGGTGGACATCGTGAACGAGACGCCCGCACCCCCGCTCCTGTTCCTCTTCGACATGGACGACGTCCTGGTCCGGTACGACTGGCAGGTGCGCATGGCCGCACTCTCCGAGTTCACCGGACACGAGTTCCAGGAGCTCCGTCGCCGCTGGTGGGACTGCGGACACGAGATGCGTGCCGAGGCCGGCGGGTTCGCCGACGGCGACGAGTACCTGGCCGCGTTCGAGCGCGCGATGGAGTGCGACGTCCCCGAGGCCGACTGGGCCCGGATCCGCGGATCCGCCATGACCGAGCTGCCGGAACGCATCGAGGCGGTCCGGATCGCGAGCGAGCACGGGCGTGTCGGACTGCTCACGAACAACGGTCCGCTGGCCGGCCGCTGGATCCACGAGTGGGCGCCGTCCCTGCCCGAGGTCTTCGGCGAACACCTGGACACATCGAGCAACTTCGGTGCCCGGAAGCCCGAGCCAGAGGTCTTCGAGCGTGCGGTCGCGCACCACGGCGTCCCCGCGGAGCGCACGTTCTTCGCCGACGACATGCCCGAGAACGTCGCGGGAGCGCGGAGCATCGGCATCCACGCGGTCCTGGTCGAGCACGACACCGACCTGCGCGAGCACGTCCGCGCGTTCGTTGCGGCACAGCAGCGCGAGGCCTCCCCCGTCGCGTAGCCCGCCACGCCCGTTCCTTCCCATCGCGGTCGCGCTGGAAAGCGTGAACGGGCATACCTGGTCATTCCGAACGACCCGGTACGCCCGATCCCACCAGGTACGCCCGGACCCACCCGGCACACGCACGCACGAGTGAGGGACGGGAGGCCCGCCCCACGCCCGCCACGCCCGTTCCTTCCCATCCCGGTCGCGCTGGAAAGCGTGAACGGGCATACCTGGTCATTCCGAACGACCCGGTACGCCCGATCCCACCAGGTACGCCCGGATCCACCCGGCACACGCACGCACGGACGAGTGACGGGAGGCGCGGCCCGGCCCCGGCTAGCGCGTCGCGGTGGTCGTGCGGTCGCGCCCCGTCAGGTCGACGTGCGTCTCCGGCGTGCGGAACCCCCGGCGCGCCAGGACCTGCCGCACGCCGGCGCCCTGCGGCTCGGCGTGCTCGACGACCAGGACTCCCCCGGGCACCAGCAACCGCCAGGCCGTCTCGGCGAGAGCCCGGACGGCGTCGAGGCCGTCGGGACCGCCGTAGAGGGCCATCGCCGGGTCGTGGTCGCGGACCTCGGGGTCGATCGGGATCGCGTCGTCCGGCACGTACGGCGGGTTCGACACGACGACGGACACGGTGCCGTCGAGTTCCGGCAGCGCGTCGGCGAGGTCGCCCTCGACGAGCCGGACGGTCCCACCGTGGGCGTCGACGTTCCGCCGGGTCCACGGCAGGGCCTCGGCCGACCGCTCGACGGCGTAGACCACGGCGTTCGGCACCTCGGTGTCCATCGCGATCGCGATCGCACCGCTGCCGGAGCCCAGGTCCACGGCGATCGGCTCGGGGACCGCGGTCGCCCGCAGCGCGTCGATGCCGAACTGCACGACGCCCTCGGTCTCCGGACGGGGCACGAACACGCCCGGTCCGACGGCCAGGGTGAGCGCGCGGAAGTACGCCTGCCCGGTGATGTGCTGCAGCGGCTCACGGGTGGCTCGGCGCGCGACGGCGTGCCGGAAGCGGTCGACGTGCTCCGGCGCGATGCCGCCACCGATGAGTGCACGGGCCTGGACGGCACCGCGCGAGGTGTCGGTCGCCCACGCGAGCAGCAGCTCGGCGTCGACCCGGGGCGTCGGGACGCCGACGGCGACGAGCGCCGCGGTCGCCTGCTCGAGCAGGCGATCCGCGGCGTACGTGAGGGGCGTGTCGGCGGTGATCCGGGCCTCCAGGCTGGGTGTGCGGTTACGCGTCCTGGTCGCCGATGGCGGCCAGACGTGCCTCTTCGTCCGCCTGGATGGCGGACTGGATGACGGGCTCGAGGGCACCGTTCATCACGCGGTCGAGGTCGTACGCCTTGTAGCCGGTGCGGTGGTCCGCGATCCGGTTCTCCGGGAAGTTGTACGTGCGGATGCGCTCCGAACGGTCCATCCCGCGGATCTGCGACTTGCGCGCGTCCGAGGCGATCGCGTCGAGCTCCTCCTGCTGCCGCGCGAGGATGCGTGCGCGGAGCACGCGCATGCCGGCCTCGCGGTTCTGCAGCTGCGACTTCTCGTTCTGCATCGCCACCGTGATGCCCGTGGGCAGGTGGGTGATGCGGACCGCGGAGTCCGTCGTGTTGACGGACTGCCCGCCCGGGCCGGAGGACCGGTAGACGTCGATCTTGAGGTCGTTCTGGTTGATCTGGACCTCTTCGGGCTCGTCCACCTCGGGGAACACCAGCACGCCGGTGGTCGAGGTGTGGATGCGCCCCTGCGACTCGGTCTGTGGCACCCGCTGAACGCGGTGCACACCGCCCTCGTACTTCAGGTGCGCCCAGACGCCCTGGGACGGATCGGTCGTGTTCGACTTGATCGCGACCTGGACGTCCTTGTAGCCACCCAGGTCGGACTCGGTGCGCTCAAGGAGCTCGACCTTCCAGCCCTTGGTCTCGGCGTAGTGCGAGTACATGCGCAGCAGATCGGCTGCGAACAGCGCCGATTCCTCGCCGCCCTCGCCGCCCTTGATCTCCATGATGACGTCACGGCCGTCGTCGGGGTCGCGCGGGATGAGCAGCCGGCGGAGACGCTCCTGGCGCTCCGACAGCTGCTCCTCGAGCCCGGGGACCTCGTCCGCGAACGCCGCGTCTTCACGCGCGAGTTCCTGGGCGGCGGCGAGGTCGTCCCCCGCCGCCTGCCAGGCCTCGTACGCGGACTTGATCTGGTTGAGCTCGGCGTACCGCCGGTTCACCTTCTTCGCCCGGGCCGCATCGGCGTGGAGCGCGGGGTCCGACAGCTGCTGCGTCAGGTCCTCGTGTTCCGCCAGCAGCCCCGCTACCGACTCGAACACGCGTTACTCCTGGTGACCGTTGTGGTGGGCGCCGGTCGTGGGGACCGACTTCTGCACCTGCACCAGGAACTCGACGTTCGACTGCGTCTCCTTGAGGTTCCGCAGCACGATCTCGAGGGCCTGCTGCGGGTCGAGCCCGGCGAGGGCCCGGCGCAGACGCCAGGTGATCTTGACCTCGTCGGCGGAGAGCAGCTGCTCCTCGCGACGGGTACCGGAGGCGTTCACGTCGACGGCGGGGAAGATCCGCTTGTCGGCGAGGTGACGGTTCAGGCGGAGCTCCATGTTGCCGGTGCCCTTGAACTCCTCGAAGATGACCTCGTCCATCTTGGAGCCGGTCTCGACGAGCGCGGTCGCGAGGATGGTCAGCGAGCCACCGTCCTCGATGTTGCGCGCGGCACCGAAGAAGCGCTTCGGCGGGTACAGCGCCGCCGAGTCGACGCCACCGGAGAGCACGCGGCCCGACGGCGGGGTCGACAGGTTGTACGCACGGCCCAGGCGGGTGATCGAGTCGAGCAGGAGCACGACGTCGTGGCCCAGCTCCACCAGGCGCTTCGCACGCTCGATGGCGAGCTCGGCGACGGTGGTGTGGTCCTCGGCGGGACGGTCGAAGGTCGAGGCGATGACCTCGCCCTTCACCGTGCGCTGCATGTCGGTGACCTCTTCGGGCCGCTCGTCGACGAGGACGACCATCAGGTGCGCCTCGGGGTTGTTCTTGGCGACGGCGTTCGCGATGGCCTGCAGCACGACGGTCTTGCCGGCCTTCGGCGGGGACACGATGAGACCGCGCTGGCCCTTGCCGATCGGCGACACGAGGTCGATGATGCGGGTCGACAGCTTGCCCGGCTCCGTCTCGAGGCGCAGGCGCTCGTTCGGGTACAGCGGGGTGAGGTCGTTGAAGTCGACGCGGGCCGCGGCCTCGTCGGCGGACTGGCCGTTGATCGACTCGACGGCGACGAGCGCGTTGTACTTCTGGCGGCTCTGCTGCTCGCCGTCACGCGGCTGCTTGATCGAACCGACGACGGCGTCGCCCTTGCGCAGGTGGTACTTCTTCACCTGGCCGAGGGAGACGTAGACGTCGCTCGGGCCCGGCAGGTACCCGGTGGTGCGGACGAACGCGTAGTTGTCGAGGACGTCGAGGATGCCCGCGATCGGGATCAGGACGTCGTCCTCGGTGACCTCGGGCTCGAAGTCGTCGTTCTGGCCGCCACGGCCGCGCTTGCGGTCGCGCTGGCGACGGCTGCGGCCGCTCTCAGCCTCGTCGGCGTGCTGTTGCTGCTGCTGCTTCTGCTGGCCGCTGGTCTGCTGCTTCTGCTGACCGGCGTTCTGCTGCTGCTTCTGGTCGGCCTTGTCGTCCTGCTTGGCCTCGGCCTGCTTCGGCTGGTCGTTCTGCTTCTGGCCGCCGTTCTGCTGGCCGTTCTGCTGCTCGCCGCCGTTCTGCTTCGGCTGGTTCTGCTGGTCGGCGCCGTTCTGCTTCTGCTGGCCGCCGTTCTGCTGGTCGGCGCCGTTCTGCTGCTCGCCGTTCTCGGCGTTCTGCCCACGGCCACGACCGCGACCACGGCTGCGACGACCGCGACGCGAGCCGCCCTCGCCCTGCTCGGAGTTCTGGTCGCCCTGGTCGCCGGACTCGTTCTGGTCCTGGTCGGCCTGGACGGCGGACGTCGGGGCCTGCTGGCCCTGCTGGGCCGCCTGGCTCGGCTGCTCGGCCTCGGCGGGCGTCGACGCCTGCTGGCCCTGCTCGGTGCCACGCTGGTCGGTGCCACGCTGCTCGGCGTTCCGCTGGCCACGGCCACGACGCTGCGAGCCGGACTGGGCGGCTTCCTGGGCGTCCTTCTCGGCGCGGACCTGGTCGAGCCCGGCGAGGAGGTCCTCGGTGCCGGTCTGGCCGTGGTTGGTGTGCTCGGCGGCCGAGGTCGGCGCGGCGTTCACGGTGCCACCGGACGACGCGCGGCGCGAACGACGGGCACGGCTCGGGGCTGCCGACTCGGCGGGTGCCTCGGAGTCGGCGACAGGTGCCTCGGCAGCGGGCTGCGCGGGGGTCTCGGGGGGCTCCGGCAGGGTCGGCTGCTCGGTGGCGGCCGGCTCGGCGGGGGTCTCGGCGACGACGGCGGCGGCCGGGGCGGCCGGCGTCTCGTCGACGGGACGCTTGTCCTCGATGGAGGCGATCAGGTCGCCCTTGCGGAGCTTGGAGAGCCCGGTGATGCCGAGCGAGGAGGCGATGCGCTGGAGCTCCGGGAGACGGAGGGCACGCAGGTCGCTGGGGATCTCCACCTGGGCGGAGTTGTTGTCGGTCAAGGTCGGTGTTTCCTTTCGAACCGCAGAACGCGGAGAGTTTCCACCGTCCCGGATGCAGGGTGAGCATCGACCGCCGTTCAGACGACGGATCGGGATTCGGTGATCAGAAAGAGATGCACACTCGCGCACCGGACCCTGCGACGTCGCAGGAGCTGTCCTGAGGACGAGCGATCCGTACGGTTACGCGGGTTCGGCTTCGAGCGCCGAGTGCGCTGCCACTGTAGCACCACCGAGATCGACGGCCAGCATGAGCGGCCGCCAGTCGGATTCGGCGTGTCGCTGCACCAGTTCGGCGGCGGTCAGGCGCTGTGCCGGGTCGCTGCCGAGGACGAGCAGGCTCGGCCCGGCACCGGAGACCACCGCGGCGAGGCCGTGCTGCCGGAGCAACCGGATCAGGGCGTCGGTCTCGGGCATGGCGCTGGCACGGTACGCCTGGTGCAGACGGTCCTCGGTCGCGGCGAGCAGCAGCTCGGGGCTCTGGATGAGCGCGGCGACGAGCAGCGCCGAGCGGGAGACGTTGAACGCGGCGTCTGCGTGCGGGACCTGCTCGGGCTGCAGGGAGCGCGCGAGCTTGGTCGAGAGCGTCGAGGTCGGCACGAACACCACCGGGGCGACACCGCGGTGCACCAGGAGCCGCTTGTAGGCCGGGCCCTCGGCGGTCATCCACGCGATCGTCAGGCCGCCGAAGAGCGCCGGCGCGACGTTGTCCGGGTGGCCCTCCATCTCGGTGGCCAGGGTCAGGAGCGTCGAGGCGTCCAGGTCGACGATGCCCTCGAGCAGACCACGGGCAGCCATCAGCCCGGCGACGATCGCGGCGGCGGAGGAACCGAGACCGCGGCCGTGCGGGATCGCGTTCGTGGCGTGCAGCTCGAGACCGGGCTGGTCGACACCGGCGTGCTCCAGGCCCCGGCGGACCGCACGGACGACGAGGTTCGTGTCGTCCGTGGCGACCTCGCCGGCACCGACGCCCTCGACGGTGACGGTCGCGCCGGGTTCGCGGCGGACGCGCACCACGACCTCGTCGTAGAGCGAGAGCGCGAGGCCGAGCGAGTCGAAGCCGGGGCCGAGGTTCGCCGACGTGGCCGGCACCCGGACGCGCACCGCCGATCCGGTCGGCAGCACACGGACCGCCCGTCCGGCCGGTACAGCACTGCGGGCGGTCATGCCCTCACCCGGTCCGGACGAGCGGTCGGAGATCACTGCTCGCTGACCAGACCGAGCACGTCGGCGATCGACTTCGTGTCGACCGGCACGCTCGTCGGGGTGACCTCGCCGCCGTCCGGCGTGCGGAGGGCCCACTGCGGGTCCTTCAGGCCGTGGCCCGTGACCGTGATGACGACCTTCGCGCCCTTCGGCACGACACCGGCGTCGGCACGCTCGAGCAGCCCGGCGACACCGATGGCCGATGCGGGCTCGACGAACACGCCGACCTCGGCCGACAGGATGCGGTGCGCCGCGAGGATGGCCTCGTCGGTGATGGCACCGAAGTAGCCGTCGGTCTCCTGCTGCGCCTCGAGCGCGAACTGCCACGAGGCCGGGTTGCCGATGCGGATCGCCGACGCGATGGTGTCGGGGTGCCGGACGACCTCACCGTGCACGATCGGGGCGGAACCGGCGGCCTGGAACCCGAACATGCGGGGCATCTTGGTGCTGCGGCCGGCGGCGACGTCCTCGCGGTAGCCGCGCGAGTACGCGGTGTAGTTGCCCGCGTTGCCGACGGGCAGGAAGTGGAAGTCCGGTGCGTCACCGAGGACGTCGACGACCTCGAACGCGGCGGTCTTCTGCCCCTCGATGCGGTCGTTGTTGACGGAGTTGACGAGGTGCACCGGGTAGTTCGCCGCGAGGTCGCGGGCGATGTCGAGGCAGTCGTCGAAGTTGCCCTGCACCTGCAGCAGCTGGGCGTCGTGGGCGACGGCCTGGCTGAGCTTGCCCATGGCGATCTTGCCCTCGGGCACGAGCACCGCAGCGGTGATGCCGGCGTGCGTGGCGTACGCGGCGGCCGAGGCGCTGGTGTTGCCGGTCGAGGCGCAGATGACGGCCTTCGCGCCGTGCTCGACGGCCTTCGAGATCGCCATCGTCATGCCGCGGTCCTTGAACGAACCCGTCGGGTTCATGCCCTCGAACTTCACGTAGACCTCGGCGCCCGTGCGCTCGGAGAGCCGACGAGCCGGGATGAGCGGCGTGCCGCCCTCTCCGAGCGTGACGATGGGCGTCGCCTCGGTCACGTCGAGTCGGTCGGCGTACTCGCGCAGGACTCCCTGCCACTGGTGGGCCATCAGGCTTCTCTCTCTGTCCGGTGGGGTGGATCTGGTGGTGGTTCGGCTCGGTGAGCCTGCTGGTCGGCCGGGAGGCCCGTGGTCGCGTCAGCGACCGACGACGCGCAGGACGCTGGTGACGTCCAGGACGACGTCCTCGCCGCGGAGGGCGACGACGGTGTCCGCCAGGTCGGCCTCACGCGCCAGGTGAGTGCCGATGACGAGCGTCGCGGTCCCCTCGGCTGCGCCGGTGGTGGTCTGCTCGACCGTCTCGACGCTGACGCCGTGCTTCGCGAGCACGCCGGCCACGGTCGACAGCACGCCGGGGGCGTCCGTGACGTGCAGGGTGATCTGGTAGCTCGTGCGGACGGTGCCGATCGAGAACACCGGCAGCTCGGACTGCGTCGACTCGGCGACCCCCGGGCCGCCGATGACGTGCCGACGGGCCGCGGAGACCAGGTCGCCGAGGACCGCCGAGGCCGTCTCGACGCCACCGGCACCCGCGCCGTAGAACATCAGGTCACCGGCGGCCTCGGCCTCGACGAACACGGCGTTCTTCGCACCGTGCACGCTCGCGAGCGGGTGCGACTCGGGCACGAGGGCCGGGTAGACGCGGGCGCTGACGCCCTCGCGGCCGTCCTCGTCGGTCAGACGTTCGGCGGTCGCCAGGATCTTCACGACGTAGCCGGCCTTGCGGGCGGCGCGGACCTGGTCGATCGTCACGTGGGTGATGCCCTCGCGGTGCACGGCGGCGAGCGGCACGGAGGTGTGGAACGCCAGCGAGGCCAGGATCGCGGCCTTCTGCGCGGCGTCGTAGCCCTCGACGTCGGCGGTCGGGTCGGCCTCGGCGTACCCGAGTTCCGTCGCGGTGGCCAGGGCGTCCTCGAACGTGGAACCCTTGCGGTCCATCAGGTCGAGGATGAAGTTCGTGGTGCCGTTGACGATGCCCATGATCCGGACGATGCGGTCACCGGCGAGCGAGTCGTGCAGCGGACGGATGATCGGGATCGCCCCGGCCACGGCGGCCTCGTAGTAGAGCTGCGCGCCGACCTGCTCGGCCGCGGCGAAGAGCTCCGGGCCGTGGGTCGCGAGCAGCGCCTTGTTGCCGGTGACGACGTCCGCGCCGGACTGCAGGGCCTGGAGCACGAGGGTGCGCGCCGGCTCGATGCCGCCGATGAGCTCGACCACGATGTCCGCGCCGAGGATGAGCGATGCAGCGTCCGTGGTGAAGAGCTCCGCCGGCAGGTCGACGTCGCGCTGCGCGTCCACGTCGCGCACGGCGATCCCGACCAGCTCCAGCCCGGCACCGGCGCGCGAGGCCAGCTCGTCGCCGTGCTCGAGGAGCAGTCGCGCGACCTGGGAACCGACCGAGCCGGCCCCGAGCAGCGCGACACGGACGTTGCGGTATTCGATCATCTGGTAGCGGTTCCTGTCGGTGGGGGTGCGCCCTGCGGGGTGGGCGGACCCGGTCGGGTCGGGGGTCAGCGGCCGGTGCCGTCGGCGGGCGCGGCGGCGACCCCGGTGTCACGGGCGAGGAGGTCGTCGATCGTCTCGCCCCGCACGAGGATACGGGCTGCGCCGTCCGCGACGGCGACGACCGGCGGGCGGCCCACGTGGTTGTAGTTGCTCGACAGCGCCCAGCAGTAGGCACCGGTGGCCGCCACGGCCAGCAGGTCGCCACGCTGCACGTCGCCGGGCAGGTACTCGTCGTCCACCACGACGTCGCCGCTCTCGCAGTGCTTGCCGACGACGCGGCTCAGCACCGGCGGGGCGTCGGAGGTGCGGGCGAGCCGGGCCGTGTAGTCGGCGCCGTACAGCGCGGGACGGATGTTGTCGCTCATCCCGCCGTCGACCGAGACGTACGTGCGGGTCGCGCTGCCGCCGTCGTCGGTCTCGAGCGTGACCGGCTTGATCGTGCCGACGCGGTAGAGCGTCACCCCGGGCGGGCCGATGATGTAGCGGCCCGGCTCGACGGCGATGTCCGGCACCGGGATGCCGCGCTCGGCGCAGGCCTCGCCGATGATCGTGGCCAGTGCGTCGGCGACGTCCTCGGGGGCGAAGGCCGAGTCGGCCTCCGTGTAGTCGATCCCCCAGCCGCCGCCGAGGTTCAGCTCGGGCACCGGACCGGAGGCCACGAGCGTCGCGTGCACGTCCATCAGTCGGCGTGCGGCCTCGCGGAAGCCGGCGTCGTCGAAGATCTGCGAACCGATGTGCGAGTGCAGCCCGACGAAGGCGAGCGAGGGCTCGGCGCGGACGGCTGCCGCGGCCTCGACGGCCTCGGACAGCGGGATGCCGAACTTCTGGTCCTCGCGAGCGGTCGCCAGGTACTCGTGCGTGGACGCGTGCACGCCGGTGTTGATCCGGATGCGGACGCGCTGCACGACCCCGGCGTCGGCGGCGGCACGGGCGACTCGCTGCACCTCTTCGTGGCTGTCGAGCACGATCGTGCCGATGCCGACCTCGACCGCGCGGGTGATCTCGGCGTCGGACTTGTCGTTGCCGTGGAAGCCGAGCCGGCCGGGGTCGATGCCGCCGGCTAGGGCGACCGCGAGCTCGCCTGCGGTGCAGACGTCCACGCGCAGGTCGGCCTCGGCCATCCACGCGACGACCTGCGTCGTCAGGAAGGCCTTGCCGGCGTAGTAGACGTGCGCGTGGCTGCCGATGCGCTCGAACGCCTCGGCGAACGCGTTCCGCACGCGGACGGCGCGGGACTGGACGTCACGCTCGTCGACGACGTACAGGGGCGTGCCGAACTGCGCGACCAGGTCCGTCGCGCTGATGCCGCCGATCGCCAGGGTGCCGTCGTCGGTCCGCGTCGCGGACGCGGGCCAGATGCGGTCCACCAGTTCGGAGGCGTCCGTCGGGAACCGCAGCCGCGGCGGTGCAAGGGGGTTCTCGCTCACGGGACCCGATCCTACCGACGCGAGCCGTTCCTCCAGGCCGCGTTACGCACCCGTCCGCTCAGCCGCAGCTGCCGACGGTCCGCAGGCCGTCCTCGTTGAGCGGCAGCGCGTCCGCGGTGATCCGGACCGTCGCGTCCGACTTCGACACGTCGAGCGAGCGCACCCGCAGCGCCTCGGGCAGGAACTGCGCGGTGCAGACTTGCACCGGGACACCGGTGACGCCCGGGATCGAGTCGACCTTGAGGCCGAGGTCGGAGTTCGTGATCCGGACGCTCTCCGGGGTGATGGTGATGCCGCGGCCGTCGTCCTGCGCGACGACGGCCCCCTTCGCCGCGTAGGTGATGTCGTAGCCGAGCACCGACGACGACCCCGTGAGTTCGACGCCGCCGTCGACCAGGTTCAGCCGGTCGAACAGCGGGCTGTACTTCGCCAGGTCCTTGACGCTCGACGACGCCAGGGTGACCGTGCCGTCGACGTCGCGGACGTCGCCCTTGCCGTCCACCGGGACGTCCTGTGCGGTGACGTCGGCGGCGAGCGGGATGCCGTCGACCGTGAGCTTCGCCGAGGAGATCTCGACGCGGTCGAGGGTGCCGCTGATGAGCTGCGGGATGACGATGCCCTCGGCGTGGGCGTCGACCTCGCCGGTCGTGCCGTCCGGCAGCGACTGCTCGACCTGCTGGGCGATGATCCGGTCGACGACGCCGCGCAGCACGAACTCGGCGATCACGACGAGGGCGGCGAGCACGACGACGACCACGAGCAGGACGACGGGCCAGCGGCGGCGCGTGGTGGGGCGTTCGGTGGCTGCGGGCATGCGTCCTACCCTGCCAGTCCGGGCTGCGGCCCAGCTGCGGCCGGGATGCAAAACACCGGTGTTCGCGCTCGACACCGCGGAATGCGGGTGTTCGGTGCGCGAACACCGGTGTTTTGCGGAAGGAGTACCGCTACATGCGGGACGGCGCCGACACGCCGAGCAGGCCGAGGCCGTTGCGGACGACCTGCCCGGTGGCGTCGTTCAGCCACAGGCGCGTGCGGTGCAGGTCGGTCACGGGCTCGTCGCCGAGGGGCGTGACACGGCAGGAGTCGTACCAGCGGTGGTACAGGCCGGCCAGCTGCTCGATGTACCGCGCGATGCGGTGCGGCTCGCGCAGCTCGGCGGCGTGCCGGACCACCCGCGGGTACTCGGCGAGGGCTCCGAGGAGCGCGCTCTCGGACTCGTGGGTCAGCAGCGACGCGTCGAACACGGACCGGTCGACCCCGGCCGCCGCGGCGTTCCGGGCCACCGACTGCGTGCGTGCGTGGGCGTACTGCACGTAGAAGACGGGGTTGTCGTTCGTGCGCTTGGTGAGCAGGTCGAGGTCGATGTCGATCGCGGTGTCGCTGGCGAACCGGACCAGGGCGTACCGGCCGGCGTCGACACCGACGGCGTCGACGAGGTCCTCCATCGTGACGATGGTGCCGTTGCGCTTCGACATGCGCATCGGTTCGCCGTCCTTGAGCAGGTTGACCATCTGCCCGATCAGGATCTCGAGGTTCTTGCCCGGCTCGTCCCCGAACGCGGCGCACATCGCCATCATCCGGCCGACGTAGCCGTGGTGGTCGGCGCCGAGCATGATCAGGTTCCGCTCGAACCCGCGCTCGCGCTTGTCGAGGTAGTACGCCAGGTCGCCGGCGATGTACGCGGGCTCGCCGTCCGACTTGATGACGACGCGGTCGCGGTCGTCGCCGAAGTCGGTCGTGCGGAGCCACTCGGCGCCCTCGGCCTCGTACATCACGCCGGCCGACCGCAGTCGGGCGATGGCACGCTCGACGGCCTTCGACTCGTGCAGGGCGTTCTCGTGGAAGTAAACGTCGAAGTCGACGCCGAAGTCGTGCAGCGACGACTTGATGTCCGCGAACATGAAGTCGACGCCCTCGCGACGGAAGAGCTCCTGCGCCTCGTCGCGCGGAAGGTCGCGGACGTCGATGCCCGGCTCGAGGGTCGCGATGACCCGTGCGGCGATCTCGGCGATGTAGGCGCCGCCGTAGCCGTCCTCGGGCGTGGGCTCACCGAGTGCGCTGGCGACGAGGGAGCGGGCGAACCGGTCGATCTGCGCGCCGTGGTCGTTGAAGTAGTACTCGCGGGTGACGAGCCCGCCCTGCGCCTGGAACACGCGGGCCAGGCTGTCGCCGACTGCGGCCCACCGCACGCCGCCCATGTGGATCGGGCCGGTGGGGTTGGCGGAGACGAACTCCAGGTTGATCCGGACGCCGTCGTACAGGTCGCCGGTACCGAAGGACTCGCCGCCGTCCACGATGGTGCGCGCGATCTCACCCGCGGCGGCGGCCTCGAGCGTGATGTTGATGAAGCCGGGGCCGGCGACGTCGACCGAGTCCACGCCGTCGAGCTCGGTCAGCTCGCCGGCGATCTCGGTCGCGAGCTCGCGCGGGTTCGTGCCGAGCCGCTTCGCGAGCTGCATGGCGGCGTTCGAGGCCCAGTCGCCGTGGGCGCGGTTCTTCGGACGCTCGAGCACCACGTGGGACTCCTCGATCGTCACGGTCTCGGACGCGCCTCGGCGCTCGACGATCCCGGTCAGGATCGACAGGTACGCGGCGGAGAGTTCGGCAGGAGTCACGAGGACCGATCCTACCGGGACGCCCAGGTCCGCACCGGTCGATGCAGCATCATGTCGGGATGACCCCCCGCAGCCGTGCCCGGGCGCTCACCGTCGCCACCCTCACCACCGCAGCAGCCGTCGTGCTCGCCGGGTGCTCGGGCGGCGGGGACAGCACCCCGTCGGCCACCGCGACCCCGGCGGGCAAGCCGGTGTCCGAGACCTGCGCGGAGCTCCTGCCGACCAGCGCGCTGTCCGTGTACGGGCAGACCTTCGAGATCGACGACTCCTTCACCCCGGCGAAGGGCTCCCCCGCTGCGACCATCGCGAAGCAGCAGGGTCGCGTGTGCCGGTTCGTCAGCACCGACGCGGACGCCACGGCGATCACGCTCGCGGTCGCCGACCTGCCTGAGAAGTCGCTCACCAACCTGAAGGACGCCCTGTACGAGCGGGGCGGGTCCGTCCCCACCTACCGGGTGGAGGGGTACTTCGCCCTGAGCGGCGACGTCGGCCGTGCGGACGCCTTCGCCGACCCGTACTGGATCACCGCGCAGTCGACGCTGTTCACCGAGCCGGGCGGGGCGCAGCCCGTCGTCGACGCGGTGCGGGCCGCGCTGCAGCCGTCCGCGTCGGCCACGGCCACGCCCGCGGGCTGACCCGCGCTGCGGCCGCGCACGGTGCGAGGCCGCCGTCCGGTGCGAGGTTGCGCACGTGGTGCGCGGCTCGCAACGCTGCACGGGACACGGAACCTCGCACGGGAACGCGACGCTCGCACGGTGCGGACGGGAGGCCCGTGGCGGGCCCGCACCGCGCCTCCAGGCCGCCCGTCGTCACGTCCACGGCGCGACACGCGCTGTCCAGGACCACCCGCCGGACCTGCTACGGTTGTTGACACCCCTTGGCCCCCATAGCTCAGGGGATAGAGCACTGCCCTCCGGAGGCAGGGGCGGAGGTTCGAATCCTCCTGGGGGCACTGGAAATCGCCGGCCAAGGTGACGTCTCCGCTTCGCGGAGTCGGCACCGGCCGATGTCGCCTGCGGCGACCTTTCCCCGTTGAGACTCCTCCGGGTGCGTCGCCGTCTCGTGGCTGGGTGCCTCGGGTCTGCCCGGTAGCGTTCGGGCATGACGATGACGTTCCCGGTGCCCGGAGTCCACGCACTGCGGGGCGGACCGGTGCTCCGGTGGGGTGTGATCGGCCCCGGGGAGATCGCGAACGACTTCACGACGACGCTGCACGCGAACTCCGACCAGCGCGTCGTCGCCGTGGGCTCCCGCTCCCCCGAGCGTGCCGCGGCCTTCGCCGCCCGCCACGGCGTGCCCGGGGTGCACGGCTCCTACGAGGCCCTCGTGGCGGACCCCGCCGTCGACGTGGTCTACGTCGCCTCGCCGCACCCGCAGCACCTCGGGCACGCACTGCTCGCGATCGCCGCCGGCAAGCACGTGCTCGTCGAGAAGCCGATGACGACCTCGGCGGCGGACACCCGCACCCTCGCCGACGCCGCACGGGCTGCGGGTGTCCTCGCGATGGAGGCGATGTGGACCCGGTACCTGCCGGGCACCACCGTCGTCGCGCGTCTGCTCGCGGACGGGGTCCTCGGCGACGTCCGCCTCGCGACGGTCGACGTCGGGTGGCCGCACGACCCGGACCCGGCCGACCGGATGTTCGACCCCGCCGCCGGAGGGGGTGCCCTCCTCGACGCCGGTGTGTACGGGCACTGGTTCGCACGCTTCGCCACCGGCGCCCCGGTGACCAGCAGCACGACGGGGGCGGTCTCGGATCGCGGGGTGGACCTCCAGTCCGTCACGGTGTCGACGGCGGAGGGTGGCGCGCAGTCGGTGGTGACCACGTCGATGACGGCGTGGACGCCGGGGCTGGCGGTGATCGCCGGGAGCCGGGCCACGGTCCGGTACACCGACCACTTCGTGTTCCCCGCGTCGTTCGCGGTGCACCACCCGGGTGGGGAGGACCACTGGGAGGAGCCGACGGGGCTGCGGGGTCGTCAGGGACTCGTGTGGCAGGCCGTGGCGCTCGCGCAGTACGTGGCTGACGGTCGCACGGAGTCGCCGGTGCACTCGCTGGACGACTCGATCGGGGTCGCGGCGGCGCTCGACGCGGCACGTGCGGCGCTCGGCCCGACCGGTGCGGCACCGTCCGTTCCCGAGCAGGACACCTCGACCCTCTAGGATCACGGGCCGGTCGTCCCGCACGCGACCGGGAAGAGGCCTCGATGACCATCGGCACCGGGAACGCGCAGCTCGAACTCGCCCGCGGCGGCGACGCACCCGCCCCACGGACCCTGTTCGACGTCCTGGCGGCGACCGCGGCGACCCACCCGGACGCGACCGCCCTCGAGGACCCCGCCGGCAGCGTCGACTACGCCGCCCTGCTCGACCTCGTGCGCGCGCAGGCCGACGACCTGGCCCGCCGCGGTGTCCGACGGGGCGACCGGGTCGGGGTGCGGATCCCCTCCGGCGGGCGCGACCTGTACCTGTCGATCCTCGCCGTCCTCGCCGCCGGAGCGGCGTACGTGCCGGTCGACGCCGACGACCCCGAGGAGCGCGCCACCCTGGTGTTCGGCGAAGCCGGTGTCGTCGGGGTGATCGGCGCGGGCGGCGTCCTGCGCGACCGCGACGGCACGGAGCTGCCGGTGACGGACCCTGCGGCGAGCGCCGAGCTCCCGCGCGAGACCGACGACGCGTGGATCATCTTCACGTCGGGTTCGACGGGTGTGCCGAAGGGTGTGGCGGTCACCCACCGCAGTGCTGCGGCGTTCGTGGACGCCGAGGCGCGGATGTTCCTGCAGGCGGCGCCGATCGGTCCGGGTGACCGGGTGCTGGCGGGGCTGAGCGTGGCGTTCGACGCGTCGTGCGAGGAGATGTGGTTGGCGTGGGGGCACGGTGCCGCGTTGGTGCCGGCGCCCCGGTCGTTGGTGCGGACGGGGGTGGACCTGGGGCCGTGGCTCATCGCGCACACGATCACGGTGGTGTCGACGGTGCCGACGCTGGCGGCGTTGTGGCCGGACGATGCGCTGGAGCAGGTGCGGCTGGTGATCTTCGGCGGTGAGGCGTGCCCGCCGGAGTTGGCGGCGCGCATCGCGAGTCGTGACCGTGAGGTGTGGAACACGTACGGTCCGACCGAGGCGACGGTGGTGGCGTGCGGGTCCCTGCTCGACGGGAGCCAGCCGATCCGGATCGGGTTGCCGCTGGACGGGTGGGACCTTGCCGTGGTGGACGGCGCCGGACGACGGGTGGAGCCGGGCGGCGTCGGTGAGCTCGTGATCGGCGGGGTCGGGCTGGGGCGGTACCTCGACCCGGCGAAGGACGCGGAGAAGTACGCGCCGTTCCCGGAGCTCGGGTGGGAGCGGGCGTACCGGAGCGGGGACCTGGTGCGGTACGAGCCCGAGGGGCTGGTGTTCCAGGGGCGTGCGGACGACCAGGTGAAGCTCGGTGGCCGGCGGATCGAGCTCGGGGAGATCGATGCGGCGCTGCAGGCCCTGGACGACGTGGCGGGTGGTGCCGCGGTGGTGCAGCGGACCCCGGCGGGCAACCAGGTGCTGGTCGGGTACGTGGCCCCGGTGGCCGGGGCGACGGTGGACGTGGCTGCGGCGAACGCCCGGTTGCGGCAGGAGCTGCCGGCGGCGCTGGTGCCGTTGGTGGCCGTGGTGGAGTCGCTGCCGACGCGGACGTCGGGCAAGGTCGACCGTGCGGCGCTGCCGTGGCCGTTGCCGGGCGCCTCGGACGCGGCGATGCTGCCGGACACGGTGGCGTGGATCGCCGAGCGGTGGTCGGCGATCCTGGGGGTGCCGGTGGCGAGCGTCGACGACGACTTCTTCGCGCACGGCGGTGGGTCGTTGACGGCGGCGCAGCTGGTGTCGGCCATCCGCGAGCGGTTCCCGACGACGACGGTGGCGGACGTGTACGACCACCCGCGGATCGGGGCGTTGGCGGCGGCGCTGGACGAGTCCGGCCCGGTCGAGGCGTCGTCGCGTGACGTCACGCCGGTGCCTCCGGCGACGGGGTTGCTGATGACGCTGCTCGGGCTGCCGGTGCAGGTGCTCCGGGGGTTGCGGGTGCTGACGTGGACGGCCCTGGTGGCTGCGGTGCTGCACGCGACGACGCTGCCGTTCCTGCCGGTGCTGCCCTGGCTGGTGCTGGTGCTGGCGATCCTGGTGTTCGTGACGCCGATCGGCAAGATGGCGCTGACGGTGGTGCTGGCGCGGCTGCTGCTCGCCGGGGTCCGGCCGGGGTCGTACGCCCGCGGTGGTTCCGTGCACCTGCGGGTGTGGTTGGCCGAGCGCATCGCCGAGGCGGTCGACGGCCCGTCGACGGCGGGTGCCCCGTGGATCAGCTACTACGCCCGGGCACTCGGTGCGCGGATCGGCAGGGACGTCGACCTGCACACGTTGCCGCCGGTGACGGGGATGCTCACGATCGGCAAGCGTGCGTCGATCGAGCCCGAGGTCGACCTGGCCGGGCACTGGCTCGACGGCGACGTGTTCCACCTGGGGCACGTCCGTGTCGACGAGGACGCCGTGGTGCGCAGCCGGACGACGCTGCTGCCGGGGGCGCACGTCGGTGCGGGTGCCGAGATCACGGCGGGTTCCGCCGTCGGCGGCCCGGTGCCCGCGGGCGAACGCTGGGCGGGGGCGCCTGCGGAGCGCACCGGGTCGGCTCGTGACGACCGGGAGGCCCGCCCAGCGACCCGACGACGCTGGCTGCTCGCGTACGGGGCCGGGTCCCTGGCCGTGGCCGGGTTGCCGGTGGTCGGTGTCGCGGTCGGCCTGCTGGTCGCCCTCGCCCTGGTCGGGCGGGCGTCGACCCTCGGCGACGCGCTGCTCCGTGCGCTGGTGACGGTCCCCCTGGCGACGGTCGTCGCCGGTGCGGTGTACGCGCTGCTGGTGGTGGTCTCGGTGCGGCTGCTCGGCATCGGGCTGCACGAGGGGCGGCACCCGGTGCGCTCCCGGATCGGCTGGCAGGTGTGGTCGACCGAGCGGGTGCTCGACGCGGCGCGCACCCTGCTGTTCCCGCTGTACGCCTCGCTCGTGACGCCGGTGTGGCTGCGGCTGCTCGGTGCCCGGGTCGGTCGGGACACCGAGATCTCGACGGTGCTGCTCATACCGGCGTTGACGCAGATCGCGTCGGGGGCGTTCCTGGCCGACGACACGATGGTGGCGACGTACGAGCTCGGCGGCGGTCGGGTGCGGATCGGTCGTTCGAAGGTCGGCCGTCGGGCGTTCCTCGGCAACAGCGGGATGACGGGCGCCGGACGCTCGGTGCCGCGCGAGGCCCTGGTGGCGGTGCTGTCCGCGGTGCCGAAGAAGGCCAAGCGCGGGTCGTCGTGGCTCGGGTCGCCCCCGGTGCGGCTGCGGCGTGCGGCGACGGAGTTCGACGAGGCGCGCACGTTCCGTCCGTCCAGGCGCCTCAAGGTCGCCCGCGGCTGCTGGGAGCTGCTGCGCCTGGTGGCCCCGATGGTCTCCGCCGCCATCGCGCTCGGCGTGGCCGGAGCCCTGCTGGCGCTGTGGTCGGTGGTCGGGATCGGGTGGACGGTGCTGCTCGCCGGGCCGGTGCTCATCGCCGCCGGTGCGGTCGCCGCCGTGGTGTCGACGATCGCGAAGTGGGCGTTCGTCGGCCGGATCACGGCCCGGGAGCACCCGCTGTGGTCGTCGTTCGTGTGGCGCAACGAGGTGCAGGACACGTTCGTCGAGACCGTCGCGCGCCCCTGGTTCGCCGAGCAGGCCACCGGCACCCCCGCGCTGGCCGTCTGGCTCCGGAGCCTCGGTGCGACGATCGGCCGCGGCACCTGGCTCGAGACGTACTGGCTGCCCGAGGCCGACCTGGTCACCATCGGCTCCGGGGCGTCGGTGGCGCGGGGCACGGTCGTGCAGACGCACCTGTTCCACGACCGCGTGATGCAGCTCGACACCGTCCGGATCGACGCGGGTGCGACCCTCGGGCCGCACAGCGTGGTCCTGCCGGCGGCCGGCATCGGTGCCGGGGCGACCGTCGGGCCGTCCTCGCTCGTGATGCGCGGTGAGCAGGTGCCGACGGGTTCCCGCTGGTCCGGCAACCCGATCGCTCCGTGGACATCGGCAGCACCGTCGGTGACCGCCCCACCGGCGCCATGAGGTTGACTGTCCCCGTGCCCTCCGATCCCGCCGCAGACCCGTACACCCCGCACAGCGGCGACCGACGGTGGAGCGCCGAGCACTACGAGCTCCGTCTCGACTACCGCGTCGCCACGAACCGCCTGGACGGCACCGCCACGATCACCGCGCGCGCCCTCGAGCCGCTCGACAAGGTCGTGATCGACCTGCACGGGCTCACGGTCGACCGGGTCGACGTCGACGGACGCCGGGCGAAGAAGGTCTCGACCGCGACGCACAAGGTGACCGTCACCCCGGCCGACCCCATCGCCGCCGACACCGTGTTCAGCGTGCACCTGCGGTACCGCGGCACCCCGCACCCCGTCCGGAGCGCGTGGGGGCAGCTCGGCTGGGAAGAACTGTCCGACGGCGTCATCGTCGCCGCGCAGCCCACGGGAGCGCCGTCGTGGTTCCCGTGCAACGACCGCCCCGACGACAAGGCCACGTACCGGATCGAGATCGCGGCCGAGGCGGCGTACGACGTCCTGGCGAACGGGGAGCTGCTCGCCAAGGAGCGCGACCGCGTCGGCACCCGCTGGACCTACGCCACCACCGAGCCGATGGCGACCTATCTGGCGACCGTCCAGATCGGCCGGTACCGCACCACGAAGCTGCGCACGAGCGGGGTCCCCGTCACGCTGCACCACCCCGCCGACCTCGCCGCCGCCGCGAAGACCGACTTCGGCCAGGTGCCGGAAATGCTCGCGCTGTTCGGTGACCGGTTCGGCCCGTACCCGTTCGCGGCGTACGGCGTCGTGGTGACCGACGACGACCTGGAGATCCCGCTCGAGGCCCACGGTCTGGCGGTGTTCGGCCGGAACCACGTCGACGGCGAACACGGCACCGACCGCCTCATCGCCCACGAGCTCGCCCACCAGTGGTTCGGCAACTCCGTCACGGTCACCCGGTGGCAGGACATCTGGCTGCACGAGGGGTTCGCCTGCTACGCGGAGTGGCTGTGGTCCGAGGACCGCGGCGACGACACCGCCGACCAGCTGGCCGAGCGGTACCGGCAGGGACTGCTCGAGCAGCCGGAGGACCTGGTGATCGGTGACCCGGGCGCGAAGGACATGTTCGACGACCGCGTCTACAAGCGCGGCGCCCTCGCCCTGCACGCCGTCCGCCGCACGATCGGCGACGACGCCTTCTTCACCGGGCTGCGGAGCATCACCGAGCGGCACCGGCACGGATCCGTCACCGTGCCCGACGTGCTCCGTGCGTTCGCGGACGCCACCGGCCGCTCCGCCGCGGACGTCCGGGCGATGACCGGACCCTGGATCGACGAGGCGTCCGTGCCGGCGCTGCCGGCGCCGCGCGTCGACTAGCGGGCTCCCGCCGCGCACGACGACCAGCTCGCCGTGCAATATCGTCGAACGGGGCGGCCGTTGGTGAGCGGCCGGTGAAGGGGGACACGCTCGTGAGGCAGACCAAGGCGGGACGGGCTGACAGCGTCGTCGAGTTCTGGCGGATGTTGGAGCTGTTCAGCCCGCAACCGATACCGAAACGCCGTGGCCCGGGTGTCTCGGAGTGGACTCCAGGCAAGCGTCTCCCGTGGGAGTCCCGCCCTGACGATGATCGGGACCTCGTCCAGCACCACGTCGTCTACCTCGGTCCCTACCCACTCGCAGGCATCTACGACTGGCTGCATCAGGCGTTCTCCGACGCTCAGGATGCCTTCGATTCACGGCCACCTGGGGAGAGCGCTTGCGCGGCACTCGTGGTCGACGAACACGGATCACTGGTACCAGGCTCGCCGACACTGTCGTCAGCGCTCTGGGCCGTCGGACGTATCAGGGCCGGCGACGATCGGCCATCGGAGTGGGTCGAGGCGTTCTCGCCGGCCGCGGAGCAGTTCACGGAACGCGTGACGGATCTCGTCGGCGAGGATGAGGACGACGGAACCACGCCGATCATCGGCGCCACGGCGATGCGCGAACTCCTCGAGGCCGCACATGCGAGTGCCGGCGTCACCGGACTCTCACGACTCGCAGGGCAGGACGTCCGTATCCGAAGTGTGCCGGTGAAGCGGGCAGCGCCGGACCAAACGGTCGACTCCGACTTCCTCAACAGTTTCTTCCTCGGAGACCTCACCGTCGTCCGGAATGCGGTGGACGCTGGTGACGTCGGGGCAGCGCTCAGGTCGTACCTCACACCAGACGGCGCAGTGGACGAGGAGTCGCGACACGACGTAGCGGCCGATGTCCAGGCCGAGAACGACATGCTGGGTCCCTCGAAGATCCCACTCGGCCGGTGGCCGGCGTCGGCGACACACCACCTTGCGCGCAGTCAGCAGTTCGCCGTCAACCATCTGTTCGACGCTCTCGGGGACACAGGCGGAACCCGCGGTGTGAACGGCCCGCCGGGCACCGGGAAGACCACGATGCTCAGGGACGTCCTGGCGGGCAACGTCGTCGAGCGGGCCCGCACGCTCTCCCGCTTGCCAGACCCGAGTGCTGCTTTCTCACCGACCACGCACAGGTGGACGGCAGACCAGTACACCATGAGCGTTCCCGCCCTGATCCCGAGTCTCACCGGGTACGAGATGGTCGTGACGTCCGCGAACAACGCCGCCGTCGAGAACGTCTCCGAAGAACTCCCGTCGAGCGATGCCCTCGGCGAAGAGTTCGGAGACGCTGAGTACTTCGCGGACATCGCCACTTCCCTGCTGGACAAGCGGAAGGCGCCCGACAAGGACCCGCAGGCGTGGGGCCTCGTCGCCGCGAAACTCGGGAACAAGAAGAACCGGGGGCGATTCCACTCTGCATTCTGGTTCGGCGCCCGTGACGGCTCACGTCCCGGGCTCCAGGACATCCTGAAAGCGGTCAAGAACGGTGAGCGTGAACCGGCCGACTGGGCTCGGGCTCGCGAGGAGTTCAAAGCCGCTGAAGGCCTCGTCCAACGGCTCCTCGAGGAACGAGCCGCGGCAGCCCGACGGATCGCCGATCTCGAGTCCACGACTGCTTCCCTCCGCAGCCTCCGCGACCAGGAAGAGCGATCGCTGCACCAGCTCCGGCGCGCGCGGACAGCAGTTGCGGAACGGCAAGCCGTTCTCGAAGCTGCGCAACGACGTCAGTCCGAAGTGCAGCAGCGTCTGTATTCAATCATCGCGTTGCGTCCCGGTTGGGTGGAGGCACTCCTGACTCTCGGAAGGGCACCACGCGAGTGGCGAAGTCAGGTCACTCCCGTGGTGGCGGAGCAGACGCAACGTCGACGGGAAGTGGGGTCCGCCGACGTTGAGCACGCAAGTGCACAGCACACCGCCACGGTCTCTGACGAGCAACTCGGGGCAGTCCGCACCGCCATGGCGGATACGCAGACGACCGCCGACTCCCTCGCCTCCCTCTGTTCCGAGGATCGCACCCGGTACGGAGACGCGTACCCGCTCGACGACACCTCCGTGGACCGCTTCCACACGCGAGCACCGTGGCTCGACCCCGAGCTCGACCGTGCACGCTCGATGCTCTTCCTCCAGGCTCTGCGGCTGCATCGGGCCTGGTTGGAGAACACTGTCGACAAGACGCTGCCAGGGTTGCGCGCCGCCGTGTCGGTCGTCGCCGGAAGCGCACCAGCGGGGCTTTCACCAGAAGCCGCGAAGGCTGCCTGGCAGCTCTTCTTCATGGTGGTCCCGATGGTGTCGACCACGTTCGCGTCGATCAGTCGGATGTTCGGTGCACTCGGATCGGAAGCCCTCGGCTGGCTGCTCATCGACGAAGCGGGACAGGCCTGTCCTCAGTACGCGGTCGGGGCCATCTGGCGTGCACGGCGAGTACTCGCAGTAGGCGATCCGTTGCAGCTCACGCCCGTGGTCACGATGCCGGCCAAGGCACAGCGTGACATCGCCACCGCGTTCGGCCTGACCTCCCTGTGGATCCCACCCGCAGCCTCGGTGCAGACGCTCGCAGATCGGGTCTCACCGTTCGGCACCACCTTGGCCGTCGGAGACGACGACAAATGGGTCGCGGCGCCCCTCCGCGTGCACCGGCGGTGTGACGACCCGATGTTCTCGTTGTGCAATCGGATCGCGTACGGCGGCCTCATGGTGAGCGCTGTCCACCGTTCACTCAAGGGTCCTAGCGGTCCCGATCGCTTCGACGGCACGGCCGGCCCGATCATCGCGAGCAGCTACTGGGCGGACACCCCCGCAGAGACTCCTGGTTCGCATCTGCAGGAGCGAGAGTTCGAGCGCCTCGGGCTTGCCATGGAGTACCTGCAGACGCACGGCGTCGCCGCACACGAAGTCATCGCGGTCTCACCCTTCCGCGCCGTCGCGAATCGTCTCGAGAGCTTTTCGAGGGACTACCCCGGTATGCATGGTGGGACCGTGCACACCGCCCAGGGCCGCGAGGCTGAGGTCGTGTTCCTCGTGCTCGGAGGCGATCCTGATGCACCCGGCGCGAAGGCGTGGGCATCGGAATCGGTGAACCTCGTGAACGTCGCCGTCAGCAGAGCAAAGCGGCGGCTGTACGTCATCGGTGATCGCACTGCGTGGGCCGAGTTCCCGTTCTTCCGCGACCTCGCCGCCTCGCTCGGCTAGCCCGTCAGGCGATGTCCGCGGAGTCCGCCGGGTCGCAGCTGACCTCGGACCACACCGCGTCGAGCGACAGTCCGACCACGCTCGCGACCGACGCGATCGTCGAGAACGCCGGCGTCGCGATGCGGCCGGTCTCGATCTTCCGGAGCGTCTCCGGCGAGATCCCCGCGGCCAGGGCGGTGTCCACGATCGATCGCGGACCACGGGCACGACGGAGCAGCGCACCGAGGCGACGACCGCGCGCGACCTCGTCGGGGCGGAGTGGGAGACGGACCATGACCACATAGTAATACCGGTATGATCATCCGCGTGATCGAGATCCTGACCCCCGCCGAGGTCGACAAGGGCCGCGCCACCGGAGCCCTCGTCGGCACGATCCTGCAGACCCTGCGCGAACGCACCCGCGTCGGCACGAACCTGCTCGAGATCGACCGGTGGGCGAAGCAGATGATCGAGGCCGCCGGTGCCGACTCCTGCTACGTCGACTACGCACCCTCGTTCGGCCGTGGTCCGTTCGGCCACCACATCTGCACGGCCGTGAACGACGCCGTGCTGCACGGGCTGCCGCACGATCAGGTGCTGCACGACGGGGACCTGCTCACCCTCGACCTCGCGGTGTCCCTGGACGGCATCGCCGCCGACGCCGCGATCAGCTTCGTCGTCGGCACCCCGCGCCCCGAGGACCTCGCCCTCATCGACGCCACCGAACGCGCGCTGGCCGCGGGCATCGCCGCCGCCGGACCGGGCGCCCGCATCGGTGACCTGTCCCACGCGATCGGCACCGTCCTCGAAGCCGCGGGCTACCCGGTGAACGTCGAGTTCGGCGGACACGGCATCGGCTCGACCATGCACCAGGACCCGCACGTGTCGAACACCGGGCGCCCCGGCCGCGGCTACACGCTGCGGCCCGGACTCCTGCTCGCGCTCGAACCGTGGGTGATGGCGGACACCGACGTCCTGGTCACCGACGCCGACGGGTGGACGCTGCGGAGTGCCACCGGAGCGCGGACCGCCCACACCGAGCACACCATCGCGATCACCGAGGACGGCGCCGAGGTGCTCACGCTCCCCCGCTGACCGTCCCGACGACCTCGACGGACAGGCCACCCGCCGCGACGACGAGCACCACGTCCGGCGCGGGGGACAGCACGGTGAGCGGTTGTCCGACACCCTCGAACACGGCGGTGCCGGCGGCCACGTCGACCTCCACCGCGAGCGGGTCGACGCGCAGCCCGCGACCGTCGCGTTTCAGCACGGCCTCCTTGGCCGCCCACGCGGTGGCGAGGATCGCCGGGTCCCCGTCGGCGCGACGGAGTTCGTCCGGGGTGAAGGCGTCGAGCGGTGCGGCGGCGACCCGCGACACCCGTTCGACGTCGACGCCGAGCGCCGACGGCCCCACCGCGAGGGCGACGACCCCCGGTGCGCGCGCCAGGCTCACGCCGACCACTGTGCCCGCGACGCTCGCCCACGGACGACCGTGGTCGGTCCCCGCGCAGTGCGGGCAGACGCGCCCCGCGCGCACCGCAACCGGCTCGACGCCGGTCGCCGACGCGACGGCGGCGACCAGGGCCTCCCGGTCGTCCGCGCGGTCAGCAGCCGGCGTCCGGAGCGTCACCGTGACGGTCTGGAGGCGCGACCCACCGGCCGGGGCAGCGCCCGTCGGTCGTGTGGTCGCGCCCAGAGCGGATCAGGCGTGCGTCAGCGCGATGAGCGCGACGTTCATGGTGCTGTACTGCCCCTCGGAGCGGGTCGCCTGGCGGACTCGTCCGCGCAGGACCTCGTAACGGCCGTCGTGCTCGCGCACGAAACCGATCACCCCCGTCGCCGGAGTCGACACCCGGTGGTAGCCGTCCTCGAGCGGGACGACCTCGGTGCTCGTGGTGCGTTCCATCGTTCTTCCCCTTCCGTTCATCCTCGAACAGTGGCGCCAGCATACCCCGGTACGGGGGACAAGACGTCCACAGGAAGCACGGTCCGGAGCGTTCCCCCAGAGTCTGGCGGTGCCCCTGCGTGGCCTGGATAGACTCCGGGCGACAGCGCCTCGTGGCGCGGTCCGGTGCGGTGCCACGGGGTACCGACCGGCGACGGACGGAGGACGGATGCGAGCGGTCCAGCACGGATCGGGCACGGACGGATCGAGCGGGCGAAGGGGGACAACGCGGCTGTGGAGCCGTGTGACGGCGGCCCTGGTCGCGATGCTCATCGTCCTGGCTCCGGCAGCGACCGCACACGCCACGGCGCCCGTCGACCTGGGCGGCGCGTACGTCCTCGACGAGGCCGACGCGCTGACCGCCTCCCAGCAGTCGAAGGTCGAGCAGGCCGTGCAGGACCTGTACTCCGAGACCCAGACGCAGCTGTTCGTCGTGTTCGTGCCGTCCTTCACCGACCCCACCGACCACACCGAGTGGGGCCGGGCCGTGATGGAGCAGAACCAGATCGACACCGACGGCATCCTGCTCTCGGTCGCGGTCGACGAGCGCAACTACGACGTCCAGCAGACGAACGAGACCGCGATCTCCTCGTCCGACGTGGAGAACGCCGTCAACGACGCGCTGCTCCCCGAGCTCAAGCAGGGCGACTGGTCCGGCGCCGCCGTGGCCTTCGCCGACGGGCTGACCCAGTCGCAGGCCCCGGCGGACCTCACCTGGCTGTGGATCCTGCTGCTCGTCGTGGTCGTCGGGCTCATCGTCGTGGTCCTGGTCATCCGGACCCGGAACAAGCGCCGCACCGCCGCAGCGACCGAGGCGCAGGAGGCCTCGCTCGCCGACCTCGAACGCACCGCCGGCGGCGCCCTCGTCACCATCGACGACGAACTCCGCACCGCCGAGCAAGAGGTCGGGTTCGCGAGCGCGCAGTTCGGCCCGGACGCCGCCAAGCCCTTCGCCGACGCCGTGCAGGCCGCCCAGCGCGAGGTCCGCAAGGCCTTCACGATCCGGCAGCAGCTCGACGACGAGATCCCCGACACCCCCCAGCAGCGCGCCGAGTGGGCGAACCAGATCATCGTGATCTGCGAACGGGCGCACGCCGCGATCGAGGAGCAGACCGAGGCGTTCGACCAGCTCCGGTCGCTCGAGGACGGCATCGAGGACGCGGCCGCGTCGCTCGCCCAGGCGGTGGCCGCCGCACCGGCTTCGGTCGGAGCCGCCGCCGCCGCACTCGACCGCGTCCGCGCCCGCTACACCGGCCGCACCCTCGCCACCGTGGCGAACAACGTCGACCAGGCCCACCAGGTGCTCGCCTTCGCCACCGAACGCTCGAACGCCGCCACCGCCTCCATCGCCGCCGGCGACAAGGGCGAGGCGGTCGTCGCCGTGCGCGACGCCCAGCACGCGCTCGCCCAGGTGCAGCAGCTCACCGACGGCGCACTCGCCGCCGAGCAGTCCTTCGACGAGGCCACCGCCCGCGCCGAGGCGATGCGCATCGACATCCAGGGCGACGTCGCCGCCGCCCGCAGCCTGCGCTCGGGCGGCCCGGACCTCGCCGCCGCGGTCACCCGCGCCGAGGCCGTGCTCCGCCAGGGGCTCGACCCGAAGGACCCCGTGGCCGCCGTCGACGCGCTGACCCGGGCGAACACCGAGATCGACCAGGCCATCGCCGCGGCACGGGGTGCCGAGGAACAGCGTCAGCGCGCCACCCAGGCGCTCGACGCGGCCCTGCGCGACGCCCGGAACCGGATCAGCCAGGCTCGCGACTACGTCTCCCTGCACCGCGGCGGCATCGGCCCGACCGCCCGGACCCGGCTGTCCGAGGCCCAGCGTGCCTACGACGACGCCGTCGAGCTCGCCCCGAGCAACCCCGGCCAGGCACTCAACGCCGCCCGCGCGGCCGAGCAGTACGCCGCCGCAGCGATGGACGCCGCCAACGACGACCTCGGCGGCTGGGGTGGCGGCCAGGGCGGTGGCGGTGGTGGTGCCCAGCTCGGTGGCCTGGTCACCGGACTCGTCCTCGGCGGCCTGCTCGGCGGTCGCGGCGGCAGCTACGGCGGCGGCTTCTTCGGCGGCGGCCGCTTCTGACGGGCACGCTCCCCCGCTCCCGACACGACCGGACCCGACCGGAGCTGACCCGGCCTCCGGCACCCAGAACCAGACACGACCCGACAACACCGTCCACAGGACTTCCACGAAAGGGAACAGCAATGGCCAAGCAGACCATCTTCGGACGCATCTCCACCCTCGTGCGCGCGAACATCAACCAGATCATCGACGACGCCGAGGACCCGCAGAAGATGCTGGACCAGCTCGTCCGCGACTACACGAACAACATCGCCGACGCGAAGACCGCGATCGCGCAGACCATCGGCAACGTGCGCCTGCTCGAGCAGGACCACGAAGAGGACAAGAAGGCCGCCCTCGAGTGGGGCCAGAAGGCCGCCAACGCCTCCGCCGCCGCCGACAAGTACCGCTCCGAGGGCAAGTCGGCCGAGGCGGACAAGTTCGACAACCTCGCCAAGATCGCGATCGGCAAGCAGATCGCCGCCGAGCAGGAGGTCAAGGACGCGGAGCCGAACCTGGCGTCGCAGAACGAGGCCGTCGAGAAGCTCAAGACCGGTCTCGCCGGCATGGAGCAGAAGCTCGAGCAGCTCCGCGCGAAGCGGGACAACCTCGTCGCCCGCTCGAAGACCGCCGAGGCGCAGTCCCGCGTCAACGACGCCCTCGGCAACATCGACGTGCTCGACCCGACGAGCGACCTCGGCCGCTTCGAGGAGAAGGTCCGCCGCGAAGAGGCGAAGGTGCTCGGCCAGCAGGAGCTGCAGTCGTCCAGCCTCGACGCCCAGTTCGAGAGCCTCGAGGACGTCGGCAAGGACGCCGAGGTCGAGGCACGGCTCGCCGCGCTGAAGTCCGGCGGATCCTCGAGCATCTGACGAACGCCCTGACGACGCCGGACCCCAGCTGACAGACTGAGACGATGCACTTCCTCGTGGTCGGTCAGTGGCAGGGTTCGGCGTCGTCGCGCGCGATGCGGCTCGGGGACGGCGCGTCGGCGATCGCGGCCGACCTCCCCCGGGCGTCCACCACCGTGGTCGACGTCCCGGCCGGAGCGGGTGACCGCCTCGAGACCGCCGTCGCCCGCTACACCTCGGTGCTCGCCGTCGCCGAACGCGTCGCCGAGGAAACCGCCGTCGCCACCGAACCGGTGCTCGTCGTCGGCGGTGACGGCGCCAGTGTCCTCGGCGCGACCGCCGCCCTCGCACCGGACACCGCGTTCGTCCGCATCTCCGGGTCCAGCGGGTACCGCGCGCTCAACCGAGCCCAGCCCGTCGCCGCCGAGACCGCCGCCCTGCGCCTGCTGGTCGACCGCCCCGACGACCTGTTCCCCGGCCTGCCCGTGGTGCCGGCGTCCTCGGTCGTCGTCGCCGGGGTCCGCGGGGTCGAGGACGCCGAACGGGCCGCCCTCGACAAGGCCGGGATCGTGCACCTCGACGTCGACGCCGCCACCCCGGACGCCCTCGCCGCAGCGGTCGAGCGGACCGGTGCCGCCTCGGTCTTCGTGCACGTCGACCTCGACGTCCTCGACCCGTCCGAGGTTGACGGACTCCTCGAACCCGTCCCGTTCGGCCTCGACGGTGCAGCGCTCGTCGAGCGCATCCAGGCCGCGACGCGCGGCCGCCGCCTCGTCGGCGCCGCACTCACCGGATTCGCCCCCGTCGACCCGGACCGGGCGGTGGACGACCTCGGCGTGATCCTGCGCGTCGTCGGAGCGGTGACCAGCGCCTCCCGGGTGGGCTGACCACGGGCACGACGCGACCGGCGGACCCCCTGCCGGTCCGCGTACGCTCGGCAGCATGACGGACTACGACCTCATCGTGATCGGAGCCGGCGCTGTCGGCGAGAACGTGGCGGACTACGCCAGGAAGCGCGACCTTTCGGTCGCGATCGTGGAGGCCGAGCTCGTCGGCGGCGAGTGCTCCTACTGGGCGTGCATGCCCTCGAAGGCGCTCCTGCGCAGTGGACACGCCCTGGCCGCCGCCAAGCGGCTCGACGGTGCGAAGCAGGCCGTGACCGGCACGCTCGACGCCGCACACGTGCTCGCCCGCCGCAACTCGTTCACCTCCGACTGGAAGGACGACAGCCAGGTCTCGTGGCTCGAGTCCGCCGGCATCGACCTGATCCGCGGGCACGCCCGCATCACCGGCCCGAAGACCATCGACGTCGACGGCGAGACGCACACCGCGCGCGCCGCCGTCGCGGTCGTCACCGGTTCCCTGCACACGCTGCCCCCGGTGCCCGGTCTCGCCGAGGCGAAGCCGTGGGGCACCCGCGAGGGCACCAGCGCCCAGCAGGTCCCCGAGAGCCTGCTCGTCATCGGCGGCGGCGTCTCCGGCTCCGAGCTCGCAACCGCGTGGGCATCCCTCGGCGCGAAGGTCACCCTCGTCGCCCGGCACGGTCTGCTCGGCGGCATGGAGCCCTTCGCCGGGGAACTCGTTGCCGACTCCCTGCGCGAACTCGGCGTCGACGTCCGCACCGGCGTCAACCCGGTCCGGGTCGACCGCGACGAGCACGGTCTCGTCACCACGGAGCTCGACGACGGCACCACGGTCATCACGAGTGAGGTGCTCGCCGCCACCGGCCGCGCCGCCCACACGCGTGACCTCGGGCTCGAGACCGTCGGCCTGACCGCGGGCGACTGGCTCGACGTCGACGACACCATGCTCGTGCACGGCACCGACTGGCTGTACGCCGTGGGTGACGTCAACCACCGTGTCCTGCTCACCCACCAGGGCAAGTACCAGGCGCGCGCCGCCGGCGAGGCGATCGCCGCCCGGTACCAGGGCACGCCGCTGCACACCGAGCCGTGGGGTGCACACGTCGCCACCGCCGACCACGCCGCCTCGCCGCAGGTCACCTTCACCGATCCCGAGGTCGCGAGCGTCGGCCTGACCGAGGCGAAGGCCCGCGAGCAGGGGCTGAACGTCCGCGCGGTCGAGTACGACCTCGGTGCGATCGCCGGGTCCTCCCTGCAGGCCGACGGTTACACGGGCCGCGCGAAGATGGTCGTCGACGAGGACCGCGGGGTCGTCGTGGGCGTCACGTTCGTCGGCCAGGACGTCGCCGAGATGCTGCACGGCGCCACCGTCGCCGTCGTGGGCGAGGTCCCGATCGACCGCCTGTGGCACGCGGTGCCGGCCTACCCGACGATGAACGAGATCTGGCTCCGCCTGCTCGAGACGTACGGCCGCCCGGCCTGAGCGTGCGCAACCCGCTGCTCGACTCCCCCGTGTCCCGTGCGGGGTGGGTGTTCGCGACCGCCGTCGGGCTCGCCGTGGGCGTCCCCCTGTCGACCGGGCGGATCCGGGTGGAGGACGGGCTCGTGGTCTGCACGGGGCTGCCGCGCTGGGTCTTCCGGCGCGGCGGCACCTGCGTCGGTTCGGTGTACCTGACCCGCGACAACGACGGCCCGCGGGTGCTCCGGCACGAGCGGGTGCACGTCGAGCAGTGGCGCCGGTACGGCATGCTCATGCCGCTGCTCTACGCCGTCGCCGGGCGGGATCCCCTGCGGAACCGGTTCGAGGTCGAGGCTGGCCTGGAGGACGGCGGCTACCGCTGACGGGTGCGGCGGGTGCGGTGCGGGTGCGGGGGCGGCGTGGGTGCGGGTGCGGGTGCGACCTCGGCGGACGTGTCGGCCGGCGGCTCGGTCGGTCACAACACCCCGCCGGGAGCGCGGCGAGCGGTCGCAGACGGTCGCCTGCGGCGCCGCCAACCGACAGTTTGTGACCACTCGGCGCCCGGGCCACGACGTGTCGTGACCACTCGGCGGCAGGCCCGCCAAACGGTGGCGGGCCCAGCCCAGCCCAGCCAGGCGGCGGCAGCGCCGCCCGCGCGTCAGGCCGCGCGCCGCCGCGGCACCACGAGCGGCGTGCCGGTCTCGGGGTCGGGGACGACGACGCACGGCAGGCCGAAGACGTCCTCGACGAGGTCCGCGGTGAGCACCGACGCCGGCTTCCCCGCCGAGACGATCGCCCCGTCGCGCATCGCGATGACGTGGGTGGCGTAGCGCGCAGCCTGGTTCAGGTCGTGCAGCACCGCGACGACCGTGCGACCGGCGGCGTGCAGCGTGGAGGCCAGTTCGAGCACGTCGTACTGGTGCGCGATGTCGAGGAACGTCGTCGGCTCGTCGAGCAGCACGATGTCGGTCTGCTGCGCGAGGACCATCGCGATCCACACCCGCTGCCGCTGCCCGCCGGAGAGCTCGTCGACGCTCCGGTCCGCCAGTTCCACCGTCTCGGTCTGCTCGAGTGCGGCCTGCACGGCCTGCCGGTCGGACCCGGACGAGGGGTGCAGCAGGTCCTGGTGCGGGAACCGGCCCCGGGACACGAGGTCACGCACGGTGATGCCGTCGGGGGCGATCGGGGTCTGCGGGAGCATCCCGACCCGCCGGGCGACGGCCTTCGGGCGGTACGAGTCGATCGGCGCCCCGTCGAGGAACACCGTGCCGGCTCGCGGCTTCAGGGTGCGGGCGAAGGACTTCAGCAGCGTCGACTTGCCGCAGGCGTTCGGCCCGACGATGACCGTCAGCTCGCCGTCGGGGATGTCGACGTCGAGCGTGTCCACCACGACCCGGTCGTCGTAGGCCAGGGTCAGCCCGCGGGCCCCGAGCGCGGTGGTCGGGACCGGCCCGAGCGCGGTGCCCGCGTCCGACATCAGTGCTCGGCCTTGCCGTGCCGCCAGTACCCCATGAACGCGACCTGCTTGCGGTCGATGCCGACGCCGCGCACCAGGTGGCGGCGGAGTTCCTTGACACAGCCGGCCTCACCAGCGATCCAGGCGTACACGGGGCGCTCGTCGACCGGGGCGGGGACGTCCCACAGCACCTGCTCGTCGACGTCGACGTCGGTGAGCTCGGCGGCCGGCTCGCACGCGGCGGCGGAGGACGACGGCGCGACGGTGGAGGCCCAGGCGTGCACCTGGTCGGTCATCCGGACCCCGTGGGTGGCGCCGTTGCGGGCGATCCAGCGGACCTCGACCCCGGCGGGCGCGGTGACCGGCAACCGGTCGGCGTCGGTGGGCACCTCGATGAAGACGTGGCCGACGGTCGAGACGTCGAGGGCTTCGAGGATGGCGCAGATGGCCGGTGCGGCGGTCTCGTCCCCGGCGAGCAGGATCCGGTTCGCGTGCCCGGGAGCGAACTCGGCGGCCCCGGTCGGCAGGTCCTCCGGCGACTCGGGGACCCGCGGCCCGACGATGCGCAGCTCGTCACCGACGCGGCAGGCCGACACCCAGCGCGACGCCGGGCCGGTGTCGCCGTGCGCGACGAAGTCGATGTCGAGCTCGCGGGCGTCCGGCCGGAACGAGCGGACCGTGTACGTGCGGAGCGGGTTGCGGGTCTCGTCCGGCAGCGCGCGCCAGGCGGCGTACCAGTCCTCGTCCTCCGGCAGTTCGGAGAAGCCGATGCCGGGCAGCGGCAGCACGATCTTGATCCGCTGGTCGAGACCGACCGAGGAGAAGTCGGCGAGCGCGTCGCCCGTCAGCGTCACCCGGACGAAGTTCGGGGTGAGCGACGTGACGGCGGCCACGCGGACGGAGAAGACGCGATACCGGGTTGCCACGGAATCGAGTATGGCATGCCTTACCTAACGTCTCCAGGCCCCCGGAACGGTGCGAGGATCGTCCCCGTGTCCGAAGCCCCCGACGACGAATTCGCCGACCTGCCCGCCCTCGCCAGCGCGAGCGGCGTGCACGCGCCGCTCCGCGCCTCCAGGCAGGTGGTCCGCACCGCGGACGGGCAGGAGATCTCCGCCATCCGGTGGGGCGATGACGGCCAGGAGGCCCGGATCACCTACCTGCACGGGCTCGGCATCGACGCCCACAGCTTCGACACCACGGCACTCGCCGTGGGCGAGCCGGCGGTCGCCCTCGACCTGCCCGGCCACGGCCGGTCGTCGTGGCGGGAGGACGCGGACTACGCGGCGACCGCGACGGCGCCGAGCGTGCTCGCCGCGCTCGACGCGCTCGCGGTGCCGCCGGGCATCGTCGTCGGCCACTCGCTCGGCGCCATCCTGTCCGCTCGACTCGCGGCCACCGCGCCGGAGCGGGTGACCGGACTCGTGCTCGTCGACATGTCGCCGGACTTCGCGCAGCGTGCGGTGGACCGGATCGCCCGCGCGCTCGAGGCCGAGGAGCCGTTCGAATCGCTGGAGCAGGTCGTCGACCGGGCGATCGAGGCACGGGTCGGCGACGACCGGCAGGTGCTGCTGCGCGAGGCCCGGCACACGACGGCCCTCGGTGCGGACGGGCGGCTCGTGCGCCGCCACCACTTCCCGCACCTGCCCGCCGGGCGGACGTCGTCGGTGGGGCGCTTCGCCGATGCGTGGCCGGACCTCGAGGCACTGCGCGTGCCGATCCTGCTCGTCCGGGGTGACCGCGGGTACGTCTCCCCGAAGCTGCACGCCGGGTTCGCCGAACGCCTGCCGGACGCCGAGATCGTGACGGTCACCTCGCGGCACGCGGTGCAGAACCAGGCGCCCCTCGAACTGGCTTCGGCGATCCGGGCATGGGCCGAGCGGCACGGATTGTTGCACCCGATCGAAGAACCGTCGCCGGACGGCGCCAGCCGCCGGTACCCTCGTGCGAGCGCGAGGCCCGATCCCAGCCCTCGTGCCCGGAAGGAACCCACCACCCCATGAGTCCGCTCCTGCCCCGTCGCACCGCGCGCACCTCGCGCATCGGGCGCGCTGCCCTCGCCGCCACCGCGGTCGCCGTCGTCTCCGCCCTGGCACTGGCCGGCTGCTCCGGCTCGTCCGACACCACTGGCGGCAAGGACGCCACGGTGCGCGTCGGGCTGGTGCTCGAGCCGACGAGTCTCGACATCCGCACCCAGTCCGGGGCGGCGCTCGACCAGGTGCTCATCGACAACGTGTACCAGGGGCTCGTCGGCCGGACCGCCGACGGCGAGATCCGTGACGTGCTGGCCTCGTCGCACGAGGTCTCGGACGACGGCCTGACCTACACGTTCACGCTGCGGGACGGCACGACGTTCCAGGACGGCAAGCCGGTCACCGCGGCCGACGTCGTGTGGTCGCTCGAGCAGGTCAAGTCGAACGACTCGTACGTCGACTCCGCCAAGCTCGCGGGCGTCACGTCGATCACCTCGCCGTCGGACGACTCCGTCGTGCTGAAACTCGCGAAGCCGGACTCCGACCTGCTCTGGAACCTGACCGGCCGCTCCGGCCTGGTGCTCGAGAAGGCCGCGGACAACGACCTGTCCGACAGCGCGAACGGCACCGGTCCGTTCGAGGTGGCCGGCTGGAAGCAGGGCGACTCTCTGACCTTCGACCGCAACGAGGACTACTGGGGCACGAAGGCGAAGGTCGCGAAGATCGTCTTCCGGTACATCACGGACCCGTCGACCGCCGTCAACGCGATGGCGAACGGTGACCTCGACGTCCTGAACCCGGTCGACGGCACGCTCAAGAGCCAGCTGCAGGGCAACGCCGACATCGCACTGCACAGCGGCAAGACGACCGACAAGTACACGCTGGCGTTCAACAACCGCAAGGAACCGTTCACGGACGAGCGCGTGCGCCGGGCCATCCGGCAGGCGATCGACGCGAAGGCGCTCATCAAGGCGATCGGCGGCACCGGCGTGGAGCAGGGCGGCCCGATCCCGGAGCTCGACCCCGGCTACGAGGACCTCACCGACATCGACGCGTACGACCCCGCGAACGCCAAGAAGCTCCTGGCCGCCGCCGGCCAGCAGGACCTGAAGCTGACACTCACCTACGCGAACATCTACCCGACCACGATCGGCGACGTGCTGAAGTCGCAGCTCGCCGACGTCGGGATCACCCTGACGGTCAAGCGTGTCGACTTCGCCACCTGGCTGTCCTCGGTGTTCCAGGCACCGAAGTCCGGCGAGCGGGACTTCGACCTGTCGATGGTCGACCACGTCGAGGCCCGTGACTTCGGCAACTGGGCGAACCCGGACTACTACTTCGGCTACGACAACGCGGAGGTGCAGGCGCTCTACGCCCAGTCGATCGCGGCGACCGACGAGGCCACGAAGACCGAGGCACTCCGCAAGGCTGCACGCATCGTCAGCGAGGACGCGGCCGGCGAGTGGCTCTACACGGCGACCGAGATCACCGCGGTGCGCTCCGGCGTGACGGGCTTCCCGGTCGACGGCGGGAACTCGCGCCTCGACCTGGCGAAGCTCGCGGTCAAGTGAACCGGAGCGGCCGCGGCGGGGTGTCCGTCCCCGTAGCATCGGTGTCGTGACCCGGTTCCTCATCGGGCGGGTGCTCCTGCTCGTCGTCGGCCTGCTCGTGGCGAGCGTCATCATCTTCGCCACGCTCCGCGTGCTGCCCGGTGACGTCGCCCAGGTCGTCGCCGGCACGCAGTCGACCCCCGCACAGGTGGAACAGCTCCGGCAGCAGCTCGGACTCGACCGGCCCGTCGTGGTGCAGTACCTCGACTGGATCGGTGGGGTGTTCCGTGGTGACCTCGGCCGCTCCCTGGTGACGAACGGTGCCGTCGCGCCGGAGATCGCGCAGAAGCTCGCGATCACCCTGCCGCTCGCCGCGATGTCGCTGGCGACCGCACTGGTGATCGGCGTCCCGCTCGGGGTGGTCGCCGCGGTGCTCCGTCGCCGCCCGGGTGGTGCGGTGATCGGGTTCGCGGCGCAGGCGGTCGCCGCCGTGCCCGTCGTGTGGGCCGGCATGCTCCTCGTCGCCCTGTTCGCGGTGACGCTGCACTGGCTGCCGACGCAGGGCTTCCCGCTCGACGGCTGGTCGGAACCCGGGCGGGCGTTCGCGTCGCTCGTGCTGCCCGCGCTGACGATCGGTGCGGTCGAGGGCGCCGTGATCCTCCGGTTCACCCGGTCCGCCACGCTCTCCGTCCTCGACGCCGACCACCTGCGCACCGCCGCCGCCGTCGGACTCACCCGCACGCAGGCGCTGCTCCGCCACGGTCTGCCGAGCGTCGCCCTCACGGTGCTCGCCGTGCTCGGTGTCCAGATCGCCGGGCTGCTCGTCGGTGCCGTCGTCGTGGAGCAGCTGTTCTCCCTGCCCGGGGTGGGCCGGATGCTCGTGACCGACGTCGGCCGCCGCGACATCACGAAGGTGCAGTCGGAACTGCTCGTGCTCACCGGACTCGTGCTGCTCGTCGGGTTCGCCGTCGACGTCGTGCACCGCACCCTCGACCCCCGACAGCGCGAGGTGCAGGGATGATCCGCCGCCTGGTGTCCCGACCGACCGGGGTCTTCGCCGTCGTCGTGCTCGGCCTGCTGCTCGTGCTCGCCGCCGTGTCGCTCGTCTGGACACCGCAGAACCCGTTCCGCGCCGACCCGTTCCACCAGTGGGAGGGGCCGAGCGCCGCGCACTGGTTCGGCACCGACGCCGCCGGCCGCGACATCGCGAGCTACCTGCTCGCCGGCACCCGCACCACCGTGCTCGTCGCCGTCGGCTCCGGGGTGATCGCGAGCGTCGTCGGCATCGTCCTCACCGCGATCGGTTCGCTCACCGCCCGCTGGGTGCGCGAGGGCACCGCGGTCCTGCTCGACATCCTGGTGGCGTTCCCGACCCTGCTCACCGCGATGCTCCTGACCGCGGTGTTCGGCGGGTCGCTCGGCGTCGTGATCGTCAGCGTCGGGCTGTCCTTCGGCGTGACGATCGCCCGCGTGGCCCGCGGTGAGATCCGGCGGATCGCCCGCAGCGACTACGTGACCGCAGCGCGGGCGTCCGGCGTCGGCGGTGCCGGGGTGCTCTTCCGCCACCTGGTGCCGAACGCGGCGCCGCTGTTCACCGTGCAGCTGTCGCTCGCGATGGCCACGGCCGTGCTCGCCGAGGCCGGGCTGTCCTACCTGGGCTACGGCGCCGGGTCGGACACCGCGTCGTGGGGCAGCCTGCTGTCCGACCTGCAGACCTACATCGGGGTCCACCCCTGGAGTGCGACCTGGCCGGGAGCCGCCATCGCCCTCGTCGTCGCGGCACTGTCGTTGCTCGGCGACGCGGTGCGTGACGCCTCGGACCCGCGGCTGACGACGAGCGACCGCACGACGACGAGCGACCCCACGACGGCCGACGTCACCGCGAGCGACCGGAGCGCCGACCCGGCGACGACCACGCCGGGGGTGACCGCATGACCGACCACGCAGCCGGCCCCGCCGACACCGACCACGCCACCGGCCCCGCCCACGCCACCGCAGCCTCCGGGCTCGAGGTGCGCGGGTTGTCGGTCCGCATCACGGGGCGGACGATCCTCGACGACGTCAGCTTCACCGTGCCTCCCGGCCAGCGCGTCGGCGTGATCGGCGCGAGCGGATCCGGCAAGTCGATGACCTCGCTCGCCCTGATGGGCCTGGCGCCCACCGGCGCCGTCGTGACGGGCAGCGTCCGCCTGGACGGCACCGAACTCGTCGGCCTGCCCGACCGCGACCGCGCGCGGCACCGCGGCACGGGCATCGCGATGGTGTTCCAGGAGCCGGGGACGGCGCTCGACCCGCTGCGCCGGGTCGGCGCGCAGATCGCGGAGCCGCTCCGGCTGCACCGCGGGCTCGACCGGCGTGCGGCCCGCGCGGCGGCCGTCGACCTGGCGGCGTCCGTGGGCCTGCCCGACCCGGAGTCGCTGCTGCGGCAGTACCCGCACCAGTTGTCCGGCGGGCAGCGGCAGCGGATCTGCATCGCGATGGCGATGGCGGGCGAGCCGTCGTACCTGGTGGCCGACGAACCGACCACGGCGCTCGACGTCACCACCGAGGCCCGCATCCTCGACCTCTTCGAGCACCTGCCGGCGGGCATGGTGTTCGTCACCCACGACCTCGCCGTGCTCGCGCGCATCGCCGACACCGCCGTGGTGCTCGACGCCGGCCGAGTGGTCGAGCAGGGCCGCGTCGCGGACCTGCTCGCCGCACCGCAGCACCCCGCCACCGCCGCGCTCGTCGACGCCGCACGTGCCACCGCCAGGAGGACCGCCCCGTGACCCTCCCCGTCCTCGAGGCCACCGGTCTCCACCGCACCTACCGACTCCCCCGCCGCGGCCCGTTCGAGCCCGGTCCGGTCCGCACCGCCGTCGACGGTGTCGACCTGACGGTCGCCCCCGGCGCACGGCTCGGCATCGTCGGCGAATCGGGATCCGGCAAGTCCACGCTGGTCCGGCTGCTCGCCGGCCTGGAGGCCCCTTCCGCAGGCACCGTCGCCGCCTCCGGCCGTCCGGTGGTCGCGTCCCGGTCCGCGCGTGCGTTGCGCTGGTTCCGTCGCGAGACCGGGGTGGTGTTCCAGGACCCGTACGCGTCCCTCGACCCGCGGATGCGCGTCGGCGCGATCGTCGCCGAGCCGCTGCGGGCCCTGCGGGTCCCGGGCTCGCACGACGACCTGGTCCGTGCCGTGCTGGAGCGCGTCGACCTGCCCGCGGACACGGTCGACCGGTACCCGCACGAGTTCTCCGGCGGGCAGCGGCAGCGGATCGCGATCGCCCGGGCCGTGGTGCACTCGCCGCGGATCCTGTTCGGCGACGAGCCGATGAGCGCCCTCGACGTGGTGGTCCGCGCTCGGGTCATCGACCTGTTCCGGTCGCTCGCCGACGACCTCGGGCTGACGCTCGTACTGGTGTCGCACGACATCGGCGTCGTGCAGCGGCTGTGCGACACGGTCGCGGTGATGTCCGACGGCCGGATCGTCGAGCACGGGCCGGTGTCGCTCCTCGACGCGCCGCAGCACCCGGTGACGCGGGCGTTGGTGGAGGCGGCGCCGACGCTGCCGTAGGCGGGCTGCGCGGGGGTCGCGCGGGGACGGGTGCGGCGCCGGGTGCAGACGTGGAACGACACCGTCGACGTCGTACGACACCGACATCGTCGCCCGCACGCGCGTGCAACCGTTGCGGACGCGCTGGTGCGACAGGGTCGCTGTCGTACGACGACGACTTCGTCGCACCGGCTCGACGCACCCGACGCACCTCGACGCACCTGACGCACGAGCGCGCCGCGTGCGTCAGGCGGTCCAGGCAGCCGGGTGCCGCCGCTGCCAGCGCAACCGGCGCTCGAGCTGCGCGCCGATCGCGAGCAGGACGCGCTCGCCGCCGGGGCGTCCGATCAGCTGCACACCCATCGGCAGCCCGCCACCGTCGGGGTGGTCGTCCTCGGTCACGCCGACCGGCAGGGTGATCGCGGGGAGCCCGGACACGTTCGCCATCGACGTCCACGGTGAGTACGCGCACTGGCGGCGGAAGTCCTCGTCCGGGTCGTCGCCGTACCAACCGAGGGGCCGCGGCGTCATCGCGAGGGTCGGCGTGAGCACCGCGTCGAACCGGTCGAACGCGCCGATGAGCGTCGTCGAGAAGGTGTCGAGCGTCGTCATCGCGTCGAGGACCTGCGTGCCGGACAGTGCCCGTCCGCGTGCCACGAGCCACGCCACGAGGGGGGTCAGCGACGACAGGTCGATGCCGGGTACCTGCGGCAGGCGGGCGGCCGAGCTCTCCCACGCCACCCGGAACGCGTCGGCGTACGGCACACGGGGCATCCGGACGTCCTCGACGCCGTGCCCGACCTCGCCGAGCACCCGCACGGCGGTCTCCACGGCGGCCCGGGCCGCGGGGTCGACGACCACGTCGACGGTGTCGTCCCACGGTGAACCCTCGAGCACCCCGACGACGAACCGGCCCTCGCCGCGGACGGCGGCCGCGGTGAACGGCCCCTCGCCGACGTCGGGGGTGACGAGCGCGTAGGGCGACGGCTCGGGCAGCCCGGTCGGCGCGACCAGCGCGTCGAGGAGCATGCCCGCATCGGCGACGGACCGGGTGAGCGGCCCGGCGACGGACAGACCGCCGACGCCGGAGCGGCCGGGCATCGACGGCACGCGGCCGCGGCTCGGCTTCAGCCCGACCAGGCCGGTCGCCGCGGCGGGGATCCGCACCGATCCGCCGCCGTCCGAACCGACCGCGGCCGGCAACAGTCCGGCGGCGACGGCGACGGCCGCACCGCTCGACGACCCGCCCGGCGCGCGCGTGGTGTCGTAGGGGTTCCGCGTCACGCCGAGCCGGGTCTCGGACGACGAGGACATGCCGAACTCCGGTGACGCGGTCTTGCCGAGGCTGACGGTGCCGGCCGCGTCGAGCGCGGCGACGAGCGGGTGGTCGGCCGACGCGGGACGCTCCGGCAGGCTCGCGGTGCCGTTCCGCGTGGGGACGCCGGCGCGGTCGTACAGGTCCTTGTCGGCGGACGGGAGGCCCCACAACGGTCTCGACGTCGGCACCAGGTGGCCGAGGCGATCGGCTCGGGCCCGGGCAGCGTCCGCGGTGACCGTCACGAAGGCGCCGAGTCCGGCGTCCAGGCGTTCCACGCGGGACAGGTAGTGCTCGGTGACCTCGAGGGCGGTCGCCTCGCCCCGGCGGATCCAGTCCCAGAGTTCCTGTGCGGAGAGGTGGTGGAGTTCGAACACGGCTCCGAGCCTAGGCGGCGGTGGCCCGTATCCTTCGACGGTGGACACCACTCTCCCCTCCGGCACGACGAAGCGCCGGATCGAACTCCGGCTCGTCCGGCCCCTGTTCGCCTGGTTCGCCCGGCCGACCGTCACCGTCGACGGGGTGGGGCACCCGGCCCAGTGGGGCACCGGCACGTGGGCGGTGCCGGACGACGGCGACACGGTGATCGGCGTGTACCTGTTCAACCGCGCGTGGCGGTTCGGAGCGGCCTCGGTGTCGGTCGGCGGCGCGACGGCGCTGGACTACCGGGGCGGGCTGCTGCCGGTGGGTGCGGGTCGGCTGACGCCGCGGGGCTGAGGGTCGCGGCGGGCCGGGCAGGGTCTGCTCGGGCGACTACTCGAACATCTCGGCGAGGAGCGCGTGCGGGTCACCGTCGACCACGTGCGCCGATCGTCGCTCCGGCCAGTGCGTCGTGGCGTCGTCCGGCCAGCACGGCACGACGTGGAGGTGCAGGTGCGGCACGCTCTGGCCGGCGTCTGCACCCGATGCCTGCAGCACGACGGTCCCCGTCGCGCCGAGGGCACCCTTCATCGCACGGGCGACGCGCTGCGCCAGTGCCGTGGTGGCGGCGAGCGCCGTGGGTCCTGCACTGAGCAGGTCGGCGGTGTGCTCGACCGGCACGACCAGGGTGTGGCCGGGAGCCAGTGCCGAGTCGGGCAGGGGTGCGAAGGCGACGGCGTGCTCCTCGCGTTCGACCCACACGGCGGGTTCGTCACCGGCGATCACGGCACAGAAGACGCAGGAGTCCATCGGCCCAGTCTGCTGCACCCGGGGTGCCCGCTCCGCGTGGGACGATGGGCGCATGACCGCCACGCTCGTCGCCAAGGGCCTGTCCGGCGGGTACGCCGCTCGCACGCTGTTCGACTCCCTCGACCTGACGGTGGCGCCGGGCGACGTGATCGGGGTCGTCGGCGTGAACGGTGCCGGCAAGTCCACGCTGCTCCGGCTGCTGGCCGGGGTCGACGAGCCGCTGGCGGGCACGGTGTCCCTGGCGCCGACGGACGCGTTCGTGGGGTGGCTCCCCCAGGAGCACGAGCGCATCGCTGGCGAGACCGTCGCGGCGTACCTCGGGCGGCGGACCGGCTGCACCGAGGCGACCGTGGCGATGGACGCAGCGGCGGCGGCGCTCGGCGACCCCGATGCCGGCGACGCCGCGGCCGACCGGTACTCGGCGGCGCTCGACCGCTGGCTCGCCGCGGGGGCCGCGGATCTGGAGGACCGGATCCCGGCGGTGCTCGCCGACCTCGGCCTCGAACCCGGCACCGGCGACTCCGGTGCGGACGGCGTCGGCCCGGACTCCCTGATGACCGCGCTGTCCGGCGGGCAGGTCGCCCGCGTCGGGCTCGCCGCGCTGCTGCTCTCGCGGTTCGACATCGTCCTGCTCGACGAACCGACCAACGACCTCGACCTGGACGGCCTCGACCGGCTCGAGGCGTTCGTGCGCGGGCTGCGCGGCGGGGTGGTGCTCGTCAGCCACGACCGTGAGTTCCTGGCGCGCTCGGTGACCTCGGTGCTCGAGCTCGACCTGGCGCAGTCGTCGAACCGGCTGTTCGGCGGCGGGTACGACTCGTTCCTCGAGGAGCGCGAGATCGCCCGGCAGCACAAGCGTGACGCGTACGACGAGTTCGCGTCGACGAAGGCCGACCTGGTGTCGCGGGCACGGACGCAGCGCGAGTGGTCGAGCCAGGGTGTCCGGAACGCCATGAAGAAGAGCCCGGACAATGACAAGATCCGCCGCCGTGCCGCCTCGGAGTCGAGTGAGAAGCAGGCGCAGAAGGTCCGGCAGATGGAGTCCCGCATCGCCCGGCTCGACGAGGTCGAGGAGCCCCGTAAGGAGTGGCAGCTCGGGTTCACGATCGGCAGTGCACCCCGGTCGTCGGCCGTCGTCGCGACGCTGTCGGACGCCACGTTCACCCAGGGCGACTTCACCCTCGGCCCGGTCTCGCTGCAGGTCGACGGCGGTGACCGGATCGGCATCACCGGTCCGAACGGCGCCGGCAAGTCGACCCTGCTGCGGGCGCTGCTCGGCAAGCAGGCGCCGACGACGGGAACGGCCTCACTCGGCTCGAGCGTGGCGGTCGGCGAGGTCGACCAGGCGCGTGCGGCGTTCACCGGCGACCAGCCCCTGGCAGCGGCGTTCGAGGCGATCGTGCCCGAGTACACCACCGCCGACGTCCGGACGCTGCTCGCGAAGTTCGGGCTGAAGGCGGACCACGTCGGCCGACCGGCCTCGGCGCTCTCCCCCGGCGAGCGCACGCGGGCCGGGCTCGCACTGCTGCAGGCCCGCGGGGTGAACGTGCTCGTGCTCGACGAGCCGACCAACCACCTCGACCTGACCGCGATCGAGCAGCTCGAGCAGGCGCTGGAGTCCTACGACGGGACCCTGCTGCTCGTCACACACGACCGGCGCATGCTGGAGACCGTCCGACTCGACCGGCAGTGGCGGGTCGAGGGCGGCACCGTCACCGAACGCTGACGGATCGACCGAGGGGGACGCACCATGCGACGCAGGACCTGGATCGCGACGACCGCCGGGGTGGTGGTGCTCGCCGTCGCCGCCGTCGTGGTGGGGGTGACCGTCGGGTCGCCGGCACCGGAGCCGACCCGGGCGGCGCGGGCGACGACGACTCCGACCCCGAGCGCCACGCCGACCCCGACGCTCGCGGCCGTCCCCGCCGCTCCGTCCGACGCGACCCTGGCCGCGCTGCCGTTGGCGTTCCACGACGCCGTCGTGCCGCAGTTGCTCGACGGCGGGGACGTGGAGCCCGAGGACACCTGGCAGATCGCGACCCCGCGCACGCCGCTCGTCGCCCTGTACGCGAGCCCGTCCGGCGGTGCCCGACCGGTGGCGACCCTGTCCCACCTGGTGTCGACGATCAACCGGCCCGCGGCGACCGCGGTGTGGGGTCGCTCCCCCGGCCGGGACGGCGGGATGCTCCTGGTGTCGACGCCGTCCCGCAACCGCACCCCCGGTGACGGCGGCGACCCGGACGCGCCGAGCGCGACGTTCGCCTGGGCCCGGGCGGCCGACTTCACCGTGACGGGGACCGACCGGATGATCCGGGTCGACGTCGCCGCCAGCACGGTGTCCGTCGTCACCCGGTCGGGCAAGGTCACCGCGACCGAGGCCGCCCGGCTCGGGACGCCGGAGGACCCCACACCGGCCGACACCGCCACCTACGTCGAGGCGGCGTACGTCGACACCCGCGTCGCGTACACGCAGGGCAACCCGATCATCCTGACCGGGGCGCACTCGTCCCGGATCCCGTCGTACGGCGGCAACGCTGCGCTGACCGCGTTGCACTACTACCCGGACCCGACCGGCAGCTCGCACGGCTGCGTCCGGATCTCGGCGGAGATGACCCGCACCCTGGCGGCGCTGCCCGTCGGCACCCCGATCCGGTTTGACTGAGAGGGGGTCGACCGAGACCGGGTCAGTGGAAGGGGCAGCGGCCCCGGACCTCGCCACCCGAGGCCGGCTTCGTCGGCAGCCGGCGGCGGTCCACCTGCAGCCCGTCGTCGAGGATCGTCAGCCGCGGGTCACTCAGCACCGAGACCGCGGCCGCGAGTGCGGCGACGGCGACCTTCTCGCCGGGGCACCGGTGTCCCGTGGCGACGTCGGCGCCGCCGTGCGGGACGAACGTCGTGATCGCCTCGAAGTCGTCCACGCCGAGGAACCGCGACGGGTCGAAGTCGCCCGCACGGTCCCACGAGCGCTCGTCGGTGTCCGTCCCGGTGATGTCGAGCACCACGCGCCCGCCGGCGGGCAGGTGCTGGCCGTCCAGTTCGACGTCCGTGGTGGCCCAGGCGGGCAGCATCGGCACGAACGGCGCCGTCCGGCGGATCTCCTGCGCGAAGGCCACGGCGAGCGGGCCGTCGACGCGCGGATCCTCGACGCGCGACCCGTCAGCGGTGTCGGCCGCCGCGCTCTCGGCGGCGATCCGTGCCCGCCACTCCGGCCGGTCGTGCAGTTCCTTCGCCGCGAATGCCACGAACCGGGCCACCGCGATGGCCGGCCGGATGCTGTTCTGCAGTTCGATGCCGGCCAGCCGCGCCGGCAGCAGCACCCCGGAGCGGTCCCGGTGCCACGCCCACTCGTGCAGGGCGGTGTGCGGCTCGGGGGTCAAGCGGCCACCGCGCACGGCCTCGACCAGCCGCCGGGCATGCCGGTCCGACCAGTGCCGGTTCAGGACGGCCTGCAGGTACTCGGGTGAGTACGGCACCCCGAAGCCGTCGACGACCTGGGCGAGCCGTGCCGCCCACCGGGTCTTCGCCGACGGCGTCCCCGGTAGTCCGGCCCAGCGCATGACCGCGCGGCCGATCGCGCCGACGGCCGCGTCGTACGCCGACCGGGTGCCGCCGGCGAGCCAGGCGTCGCGTTCGGTCGCCCACTCCCGGGTCAGCAGGGGCGCGAGCCGCCGGACCTGCTCGTCCTCGTACGCGACGTCGACGAAGGTCGCCTTGCGGTGGTGGTGCTCCGCCCCGTCGAGGCTGTGCACCGACCCGACACCGAACAGCGTCCGCTGCACGATGGCCGGCATCGCGCCGTGGCGTGCCGTGCGGTCGCCGTCGTAGAACAGCGCGACGCCCTCGGCACCACGCACGAGCAGCGCCGGACGTCCGAGCAGTCGGAAGCCCACGGCCCGTGCCCCCGACCGGGTCCGGCGCCACAGGTGGGCACCGAACCCGTAGCCGCGGGTCAGGAGCGAGAGGGAGTCGTCGATCGCCATTCGGCCATGCTGCCGAGCGCCGCCCGATCAGGCTCTCGGGATCCTGACCAGTCCGAGCCGCGCCACGACCTCGGCGCTCTCCTCTTCGGGGGTGCGGTCGGCGGCGATCGTCAGGTGGGCCTCGTCGGGCTGCGGCGGCTCGAGCGTGGCGAGCTGCGACTGCAGCAGCGACGTCGGCATGAAGTGCCCGGAACGCTGCGACATCCGCTCCTCGATGAGCGCGCCGTCACCGGCCACGTGCACGAACACCACCCCGGGGGCCCGCAGCACGTCGCGGTACGAGCGCTTCAGGGCCGAGCAGGTCACGACGCCGTTCGTGCCGGCGTCCAGGTGTCCGCGGATCCAGCCGGCGACGACGTCGAGCCACGGCCAGCGGTCCTCGTCGGTGAGCGGGGTGCCGGCGTGCATCTTGTCGACGTTCGCCGGCGGGTGCATGGCGTCGCCCTCGGCGAACTCCCACCCCACCTGCTCCGCCACCATGGCGGCGACGGTCGACTTGCCGGACCCGGAGACCCCCATCACCACCAGGACACGTGCGTCCAGCCCGGCGTCGGCCGCCCCGGCAGCTGCGGCCGCACCGAGGTCTGCTGCGCCGCTCATCGGATGAACACCCCGGCCAGCAGGACCCCGAGCAGACCGAACACCGAGATGAGGCACTCGAGCACCGTCCACGTCTTGAACGTCTGCCCCACCGTGGTGCCGAGGTACCCCTTCACCAGCCAGAACCCGGCGTCGTTCACGTGCGACAGGAACACGGAGCCTGCACCGATCGCGAGCACGAGCAGCGACGTCATCGGCGTCGACAGGTCGGCGGCGATCGGCGCCATGATGCCGGCGGCGGTCACGGTGGCGACCGTGGCCGACCCGGTCGCCACGCGGACCAGTGCCGAGACGACCCAGGCGACGAGCAGCACCGAGACGCCGGAGTCCTTGACGGCGTCGGCGATCACGCCGCCGATGCCGGTGTCGATGAGCACCTGCTTGAAGCCACCGCCGGCACCGACGATGAGCAGCACCCCGGCGATCGGGGGCAGCGCGCTCTCGAGCGACTTCGACACCGCCGAGCGGTCCATGCCACCGCCGATCGCGAAGAAGACCATCGCGTAGACGGCCGCTATGCCGATGGCGATCATCGGCGAGCCGAGGAAGTCGAGCAGGCTCACCCACGAGCCGGCGGCGTCGGGGGCGGTGGCCTCACGGATCGCCTGGGCGAGCATGAGCACGACCGGCAGCAGGATGCCGATCAGGGCGACGGTGAACGACGGGCTGCGCGGCTCGCTGATGACGCGCGTGAAGTCGCTCTTGCCGTTGGGCAGGGACGCGGTGTCCTGCGTGGCGGGGCCGCGCCGGGCCTCCCGTCCGGGGTGTGCCGGGTCGTCGGCGAAGGAGGCGGACCCGGAACCCGACCCCGAACCCGGGCCGGCGGTGGCGACCGCCCCACGCGACCCGAACATGTCGGGGACGGGGATGTCGACCCAGCGGGCCGCGAACCGGGCGAAGAGCGGGCCGGCCAGGATGATCACCGGGATCGCCAGCACGATGCCGAAGGCGAGCGTGGTGCCGAGGTTCGCACCGACGGTGGAGATCGCGACGAGCGGCCCGGGGTGCGGCGGGACGAACGCGTGCATCGTCGACAGGCCGACCAGTGCGGGGACGGCGATCCTCATGATCGGCACCTCGCTCCGCTTGGCGACCAGCACGATGATCGGGATGAGCAGGACGAGCCCGACCTCGAAGAACATCGGCAGCCCGATGAGCGCCCCGATCAGGGCCATCGTCCACGGCAGCGCCGCCTTCGACGACTTGCGCACCAGGGTGTCCACGACGCGGTCCGCTGCGCCGGAGTCGACAAGCATCTTGCCGAACATCGCCCCGAGCCCGACCAGGATGCCGACACTCGTCATGGTCGCGCCGAAGCCGTCGCCGAAGCTCGTGACCGCCTTGTCCGGCGCCAGGCCCGCGCCGATCCCGACGCCGAGCGCGCCGATCGTGAGCGCGATGAACGGGTGCACCTTGAGCCAGGTGATGAGCGCGATGATCACCACGATGCCGACGAGCGCCGCGATGATCAGCTGCGGGATCGAACCGGACGGGTCGACCGTCTCGGTGGTGCCACCCGCGGCGAGCAGGTGGTTCGGGAGAGCGTGAGGCATCAGCGCCCCTTCCTGGAGTCGCTGCTGCGCGGCTCCGTCGCCTTCGTGTCGAGGGTGGACTGGCGCGACGAACGCCGACCCTCAATAATCTGATTAATCAGACTATACGACGTCGTCCCGCGCGCCAACCGCCCGTCTCCGGAGTCTGCCGCTTCGATGGGACCGGCGTCACGACGACCGCGTGACCCGTACTGCACGGAGGAAACGATGCCCACCGCACGCGGACTGCACGCCCACGTGCTCGACACCCTGGGCCAGCGGATCGTCGACGGCGACCTGGCCACAGGTGCCGTCGTCCGACCCGAACTGGTGGCCGACGAGTTCGGGGTGTCCCGCTCGGTCGTCCGCGAGGCCCTGCGCGTCCTGCAGTCCCTCGGCCTGGTCGAGCCCCGGCAGCGCGTCGGCACGCTCGTCCGCGACATCACCGCGTGGGAGCTGCTCGCCCCCACCGTGATCCGGTGGCGCGGTACCTCACCGGCGTACTTCGTGCAGCAGCGGGAGCTCGTCGAGCTCCGGCTCGGCGTCGAACCGGTCGCGGCGTCCCTGACCGCCGGCTCCGAGGGCGCGGACGCGGTGCTCGCCGCCGCCGAGGACATGCTCGACGCCTGCGGGCGCGAGGACAGCCGCGCTTACCTGGAGGCCGACGTCCGCTTCCACCGTGCACTGCTCACCGGGTCGGGGAACGCCGTGTTCGCTCACTTCGCCGGCACGGTCGAGGCCCTGCTCCGCACCCGCACGTCGGAGTCGCGCGACCCCATCACGCGCTGGACGCGCGAGGCGGCGCTCCGGCACCAGGCCGTCGGACGCGCAGCGGTCGCCGGCGACGCGGACGCCGCGGCGGCGGCGGCCACCGCGCTGCTCCGCGTGACGCGCGACGAGTTCATCACCGAGGCGCCGGCAGGCTGACCCGGCCACGGCGGTCCGGCGCGACCAGGGGACGGCCTGGAGGCGCGTGCCGGGCCCGCCACGGGCCTCCCGTCCGCCCTGCCCGCGTTCGCCTGCGTGACGCGCGTCGACCGCGTCGGCCGCGTCGGCTCCGTCAGCGTCGTCGCGCGAACAGCCGCGGGCCGCGCAGGCGCAGCCGCATCGTGACGGTGCCGAGCCAGCGGTCGTACTTGTAGCCGACCTTGCCCATCCGGCCGACCTCCTCGAAGCCGAGCCGCTCGTGCAGCCGGATCGACGCCTCGGCCTGGCGGTCCGCGATGACGGCGACGACCTCGCGCACGCCGGCCGACCGGCACTCGTCGAGCAGCGCCTCCATCAGCGCGCGGCCGAGCCCCTTGCCACCGGACGCGGCACCGAGGTAGATCGAGTCCTCGACCACGTGGTTCGAGCGGTCGCGCGGGTTCCACGCGTCGACCAGGGCGTACCCGAGGATCTGCCCGGCGGGGTTCTCCGCCACCAGGAACGGCAGCCGGCGCTTCCGGATGTCGTCGTAGCGCTTCTTCCACGCGGCGTACGTGAACGCCGCCGGGTCGAAGGTCACCGACGAGTTGCGGACGTAGTGCGTGTGGATCTCGCGCACGTGGGGCAGGTCCCCCACCTCGGCCGCTCGGATGCGGTACTCGAAGGCCGTCTCGGTCGCCGCCGGGGCACGCAGGTGTCGCGGCAGGACCCGCCGTCGCTGGTATTCCTCCTCGAGCACGTGCCGAGCCTACTGAGCGGGCAGCGTCCAGTCGACGGGCGGTGCGCCCTGCGACTCGAGCAGCGCGTTCACCTGCGAGAACGGGCGGCTGCCGAAGAACCCGCGCGATGCGCTGAGCGGGCTCGGGTGGGCCGACGCGACGACCGGGGTGTCGCCGAGGAGCGGTCGCACCGATCCGGCCTGGGCACCCCAGAGCACGGCGACGAGCGGGGTGCCACGGGCGACCAGCGCGCGGACGGCCTGGTCGGTCACCGCCTCCCAGCCCTTGCCGCGGTGGCTGCCGGCCTCGCCCGCCTGCACGGTGAGCACCCGGTTGAGCAGCAGGACGCCCTGGTCGGACCAGGCCCGCAGGTCACCGTGCTGCGGCGGGGTCACCCCGAGGTCGTCGGCGAGCTCGCGGTAGATGTTCGCCAGGCTGCGCGGCACCGGACGGACGGCGGGGTCGACCGCGAACGACAGGCCGATCGGGTGGCCGGGCGTCGGGTACGGGTCCTGTCCGACGACCAGCACCTTGACGGCGTCGAACGGGGTCGTGAACGCGCGCAGGACGTCACTGCCGGCGGGGAGGTAGTGGCGACCGGCCGCGGTCTCGTCTCGGAGCCACGCGCCGATCCGGTGCACGTCGGCTTCGACCGGTGCGAGCGCCGTCGCCCAGCCGGGGTCGACCAGGTCGGCGAGCGGCCGTGGTTCCACGTCGGCTACGCGCCCATGGTGGCGACGGCCACCGACTCCTCGCCGGCCATCACGCGCCAGACGCTGCCGGTTCCCCGGACCTCGAGCGCGCCCTCGCCGACGACGAGCGTGGTGTCCTCGTCGATCGCGAGTCCGGCGGTGACGAACTCGGCCTCGGCGCTGGCGATGAGCCGCGCGAGGGTGCCGGCCTGCACCGCGTGCACGTCGATGGTCAGGTCGACCAGGCCGAGGCCCTCGCGGAGCTCGACCTCGTCCAGCCCCTCGGACGCCGCCTCGGGGCAGATCTCGACGCCGCCGATGCGCCAGCCGCCCACCAGGGCACGGTCGGCGGCGATCATCGCACCGGCCGAGTAGCCGAGGTAGGGCAGACCGTCGGAGACGAGCAGCCGGAGCTGGTCGACGAGCGGGGCGATCGCCGCCAGGTAGTCGGGGGTGACACCGCCACCGACCACCAGGGCATCGACGTCGCTCAGCACGGTGGTGTCGAAGACCTGACCGGCCGCGACCTCGGTGACGAGCACCTCGGCCGTGCGCGGGCCGCCGAGGACCTCGGCGATGTCGGCGGTCGATGACGGGCTGCCGCCGTCCGGGCCCGCCACCGAGAGCAGGGCGATGCGCGGGACGCTCCGGCCGACCGCTGCCGAACGGGCGGTGGCCTCGGCGAGGAACGGCGCTGCGGCGTCCGAGGCGGCGAACAGACCGCCGCCGACCAGGTGGATGCTCACGACTCGGCCGTCACGGGGGCGAGGGCGCTCCACGGGAACGTGATCCAGCCGTCGACCCGACGCCAGACGTGGTCGGGCTCGAGGACGGTGCCGGGCTTCGAGTACAGGCAGGCACTCCGGACGTCGGCACCGGCGTTCCGGATGATGTCGACCACCAGGCGCAGGGTGCGGCCGGAGTCCGACACGTCGTCGACGACGAGGACCCGCTTGCCCGCCAGGCTCGGGGCGTCGAGGGCGGGGGCGAGCACGACGGGCTCCTCCAGCCGCTGCTCGACGTCGGTGTAGAACTCGACGTTGATCGAGCCGCACTCCTTGGTGCCGAGCGCGTACGCCACGGCGCCGGCGATGATCAGTCCGCCGCGGGCGACGGCGACGACGACCTCGGGCTCGAAGCCGCTGGACAGGACGTCCTTGGCGAGCAGGCGTGCGGCGTCACCGAACTCCAGCCAGCCGAGTACCTCGGGCCCGCTCGTCACGGTCACGGTGGACGGAGCCGCGGGCTCGGGTTCGCTGCTGATCGGCATCCGACCACGGTACCGGCAGGGAGCCCACGCCCGCGACCCGCGGCCGCCGCCCGGGCGCTGCGCGGGTCCGGCGCGGCCGCCGCCCGGGCGCTGCGCGGGTCCGGCGCGGCCGCCGCCCGGGCGCTGCGCGGGTCCGGCGCGGGCGCCGCGCGGGTCCGGCGCGGGTACTGCGCGGGTCCGGCGCGGGTACTGCGCAGGTCCGGCGTGGGGCCCGCTCAGCGGGGCGTCAGCGGGCCGCGTGCGAGCTTGTGCTGCGCCGACTGCGCCACCGGCCGGATCGTCACGAGGTCGAGGTTCACGTGCGCCGGCAGCTCCACGGCGTGCACGATCGCCTCGGCGACGTCGTCGGCCACGAGCGGCTCCGGCACGTCGTCGTACACCGCGGCGGCCTTCTGCTCGTCCCCGCGGAACCGGGTGAGCGCGAACTCGTCGGTCTTCACCATGCCCGGCGCGATCTCGACGACGCGGATCGGCTCGCCGTTCAGCTCGAGCCGGAGTGCGCCCACCAGGGCGTGCTCGGCGAACTTCGCGGCGTTGTAGCCGCCACCGTTCTCGTACGCGACGAACCCGGCGGTGCTGGTCACCGTGACGATGTCCGCTCCCCCGGACATGCGAGCACGGTCGCGCAGGTGCGGCAGCAGCGCGGAGACGACGCGCTTCGTGCCGATCACGTTGACCTCGAACATGGCGCGCCAGTCGTCGACGTCGGACTCCTCGACACTCGCCGAACCGAACGCCCCACCGGCGTTGTTCACGAGCACGTCGGCACCGCCGAGGTCCGCGACCCGCGCGGCGAGCGCCGCCACGTCGTCGGCGTCCGTGATGTCGGCGACCAGGGTGTCGGCCCCGGTCTCCGCGGCGAGCGCCTCGAGCTTCGCGGCGCGGCGGGCCACGGCGAGCACGTCCCAGCCCCGTGACCGGAACAGCCGGACCGTGGCCGCCCCGATGCCCGAGCTCGCTCCGGTGACGACTGCGCGCCGTGCTGCCATGTGATCTGCCTCCTGCGTCGGTGACCGGGCGCGTGGTGGCCCGGTCCGACCACCGTACCGAGCGGGACGGTTCCGGCACCGCACCGGGCCGTCCAGATCACGATCCGGTAACGTGACCGGCGATGACGACGGATGCCGCCCCTCCCGCCCCCTCGGCCCCGGCGACGCAGCTCGAGCCCGGTCGAGCTCCGCGCCGGATCCCGATGTGGGACACCGCGCGGTTCGTCGCGGTCACGCTCGTGGTCATCGGGCACGCGATCCAGCGGCAGACGCCGGCGAGCGAGCACGCCCTGGCGCTCTACACGTTCATCTACGCGTTCCACATGCCGGCGTTCGGCGTGATCAGCGGGTACTTCTCGTCGGCGGACACCCCGACGGCGAAGCGGATGCGCCGGACGATCACGGACATCGTGGTGCCGTACATCATCATGCAGACGATCTGGACCGTGGTGCAGGGCATCGTCGAGGGCGGCAAGGACTTCAACCCGACGAAGCCGACGTGGACCCTGTGGTTCCTGCTGGCCCTGGGCATCTTCAAGCTGATCCTGCCGTACCTGGCGCAGCTGCGGTGGCCGCTGTTCTGGGCGGTCGTGTTCAGCATCGGCGTCGGCTACTTCGACAACGTCGACTCCACGCTCTCGCTGTCCCGCGCGATCAGCCTGCTGCCGTTCTTCCTGCTCGGGTGGCAGGTCAAGCAGTGGGGCGTCTTCGACCGCTGGTACCAGGCGTCCCGTCGCACGGTCGTCCGGGTGCGGATCGCCGCCGTCGTGGTGTTCGCCGCGTGGGCGGTGTCGTGCGCGGTCTGGATCCCGCAGTTCAAGGAGTTCGACCTGCACCACTGGTTCTTCTACGACGACTCCTACTCGGGGCTCGGCGAGGACGCCTGGTGGGCGGGTGCGGTGCGCTTCGGCCTGATGCTGCTCGCGACCCTGCTGACGGCGTCGTTCCTGGTGCTCATCCCCCGTCGGAGCGTCTGGATCACGCAGTTCGGCGCCGCGACGATGTACGTCTACCTGCTCCACACGTTCGTCCTCTACCCGATCCGGGAGTCCGGCGTGCTGGCCGGCGAGCACTCGGCCTGGCCGTTCGTGCTCCTCATGGTCGTCATCGCCTGCGTCGTGAGCCTTTTCCTGGCGCAGCCCTTCGTGCGGCGCGGGATGCGGTGGCTGCTCGAACCGAAGGTCGACTGGCTGTTCCGCCGCGACGCGTGACATCTCCGCGCAAGCAGTCGTCTTCGCTGCGCTCAGTCGGCAGCGCGCGATGTCGCGGCAGGCCGCGACGGATCCCCCGTGGTCGCCGCCGTCAGCCCCGGGCACCATCCTGGCCGGGAGGCCCGTGGCGCGTCGGGCGGGCGCGTTACGTCCCGAGGCGGGTGCGGTGGTGCGGGCCCGACCACCTGCGTACCGTGACACCCGACGCACAGCCGCGCCGAGCCTCCGGGCCGAGCGCAGGGCGACCCGACGACCAGCCGCACCGGACAGGAGCACCAAGATGACCGAGCACGACGCCGCGAAGTGGCAGTTCGAGACCACCCAGGTCCACGCCGGCGCACAGCCGGACCCGACCACGGGCGCCCGAGCGACGCCGATCTACAAGACGACCTCGTACGTCTTCGCGAACTCGGACGAAGCACGCGACCTGTTCGCGCTCGCCAAGCCGGGCAACATCTACTCCCGGATCATGAACCCGACGAACGACGTCGTCGAGCAGCGGATCGCCGCACTCGAGGGCGGGTCCGGTGCCCTGCTCGTCGCGTCCGGCCAGGCTGCCGAGACCTACGCGGTGCTCAACATCGCGGGGGCGGGTGACCACATCGTGTCGTCGTCGTCGATCTACGGCGGCACGTACAACCTGTTCAAGTACACGCTGGCGAAGCTCGGCATCGAGACGACGTTCGTCGAGGACCAGGACGACCTCGAGGAGTGGCGCCGCGCGGTCCGCCCGAACACGAAGCTGTTCTTCGCCGAGACCATCGGCAACCCGAAGATCAACGTCCTCGACATCACGGGCGTCAGCGACGTGGCCCACGAGTCCGGCGTCCCGCTGATCGTCGACAACACGATCGCGACGCCGTACCTGATCCGTCCGTTCGAGCACGGCGCCGACATCGTGGTGCACTCGGCCACGAAGTTCCTCGGTGGGCACGGCACGGTCATCGGCGGGATCATCGTCGACGGCGGGAAGTTCGCCTGGTCGCAGCACGCCGACCGGTTCCCGGAGTTCAACACGCCCGACCCGTCGTACCACGGTGCGGTCTTCGCCGAGGCCGTCGGCAACGAGCTCGCGTACATCGTGAAGGCCCGCGTGCAGCTGCTCCGCGACCTCGGTGCGTCGAACTCGGCGGACACGGCGTTCGCGCTGCTGCAGGGCATCGAAACCCTGTCGCTCCGCATCGAGCGGCACGTGTCCAACGCGCAGGAGATCGCGGAGTGGCTCGACCAGCACCCCGACGTCGCCACCGTCGCCTACGCCGGCCTGCCGACGTCGCCCTGGTACGCCGCCGCGAACCGGTACGCGCCGAAGGGCGTCGGCGCCGTGCTGTCGTTCGAGCTGAAGGGCGGGGTCACCGCGGGCAAGGCGTTCGTCGACAACCTGCAGCTCTTCTCGCACCTGGCGAACATCGGCGACGTCCGCTCGCTCGTCATCCACCCGGCGTCGACAACGCATTCGCAGCTCACCCCCGAGCAGCAGCTCACCACCGGGGTCACGCCCGGCCTGGTGCGCCTGTCGGTCGGCATCGAGAACATCGCCGACCTGAAGGCCGACCTCGAGGCCGGGCTCGCCGCGGCCCGGGCGATCGCGCAGGAGAGCCAGCGCGCGTAGGGCCCGCGCGGCCTGCTTGCCTGGCTGGCTTCCTGCCTGCCCGGCTGGCTGGCTGGCTGCCGATGCGCATGCATGTTGCGACGTCCCACGTGTCGATCGACGCGTGGGACGTCGCTCGTTGCACACGCATCCGGTTCGTGCGCATGGTGCGACGATCCACGAGTCGAACAACGCGCACGATGTCGGAACGTGCGCACGCACGGAACGGCGAGCGCGGCCCGAAGGCCGGCCACGCGCCGGGCGTGACGTAACACGGCGGCGGCGACCCGCGCCTCCCGGCAGACTGGACGCACGATGGACTGGCAGACGACCCCCGAGGACTCCGTGCCGTCCACCCTGGTGCCCGGCACCGAGCTCGGCACCCTCGGCAAGCCGCCCGTGACCGGTGCCTGGCGTCCCGGTGACCACCCGGGTGCACGCCACTTCGAGTCCCTCGGCGAGCAATGGGTGCGCGGCGGCCGCCTGCCGTCCGTGCGCGTGGCGTACGAGACGTGGGGCACGCTCAACGCCGCCCGTGACAACGCGGTGCTCGTCCTGCACGCGCTGACCGGTGACTCGCACGTCGCGGGTGCCCCCGGCCCGGGCCACCGCACCGCCGGCTGGTGGGGCGACGTCGTCGGGCCCGGGCGGGCGATCGACACCGACCGGTGGTTCGTGATCGCGCCGAACATGCTCGGCGGCTGCCAGGGCACCACCGGGCCGTCGTCGGTGTCGCCCACGGGCGCCGAGTGGGGCGCACGGTTCCCGTTCGTGACGGTGCGCGACCAGGTCGAGGTGCAGGCGCAGCTCGCCGACCGGCTCGGCATCGAGTCCTTCGCGGCCGTCGTCGGCGGGTCGATGGGCGGCATGCACGCCCTCGAGTTCGCGGTCTCGCACCCCGCGCGCGTGCAGCGGCTGGCGGTCCTCGCGTCGACGGCGCAGACCACCGCGGACCAGATCGCGGCGAACTCGCTGCAGCGGGCGGCGATCCAGATGGACCCGGCGTTCGCCGGCGGCGACTACTTCGAGGCCGAGGCCGGCGAGGGACCGCACCGAGGCCTGTCGCTGGCCCGACGGATGGCGCTCATGACGTACCGCGCGTCGGACGAGCTGAACAGCCGCTTTGCGCGGTCCTGGCAGAGCGACGTCTCCCCGCTCGGCGACGACGGCCGGTTCTCGGTGGAAAGCTACCTCGACTTCCACGGCAACAAGTTCACGCGGCGGTTCGACGCCTCGAGCTACGTCACGCTGACGTACGCGATGGACTCGCACGACGTCGGTGCCGGTCGCGGCGGGGTGTCGGCCGCCCTCGGGCTGGTGACCGCACGGACCCTGGTGGTGGGGATCTCGAGCGACCGGCTGTTCCCCGTCGAGGACCAGCACCGGATCGCCGCGGGCGTGCCGGACGCGCTCGACGGGGACACCGCAGCGGTGATCGAGAGCGAGTTCGGACACGACGGGTTCCTCATCGAGCACGAGCAGGTCGGGGCGCACCTGCGGCGGTTGCTGGAGTCCTGAGCGGGCCCTGCCGCCACCGCGGCGCGCCGAAGACCCCCCAACGGGTGGCGCGCGTGGAATGATGGCGTGGAGCCCGGCACTGACCGACGCTCGGTTTCCCGCACCACCCAGATCGTCACCAACCAGGACATCGATGGACTTCATCGCACAGGAACGCGACCGCTTGCTGCGGTCGGCGACCCGTGTCGTGGGCATCGTCTGCGCGCTCGTCAGCGTCGTGGGCATCCTCTCCGCCGCCGCCGTGCCCACGCCGCCCCTCATCGGCGCACTCCTCTGCATCGCCGCGATGATCACCGCCCTCGTGTGCTTCGGTCGCGGCGGCGAGGTGTGGTGGACCGCCGCCATCGTCGTCGCCGGGCTCGCCACGATGGTGCTGCTCTTCACCGGCGTCGAGGACTCGGCCAGACCCCTGGTCGCCAGCGCCGTCATGCCCCTGGCCGCCGGCGGGCTCTCGGCACCGCTGATGGCACAGCGCGGGCACCCGGTCGGTCTCGGCATCACCATCGCCGGGGGCGGTGCCGTCGTGGTGCTCATGGTGTGGGGGTCGGGCTCGCTCCTGTCGACCCCGGTCAGCGGCGCACTGCTCGGGTGGATCCTGATGGCCTTCGTGGCGATCTGGATCTCGCGCAGCATCCCCCGCGTCGCCCGCCGCATCTACAGCATCGGCACCGCCCACCGCGCCGAACGGCAGGCCAGCGAGACCGAGGCGCAGCGCCGCCAGGGTGCCCGCCTGCTGCACGACACCGTGCTCGCGACCCTGACGCTGCTGGCGCACTCCGGCGTCGGCGTCTCCGAGCAGGCGATGCGCGAGCAGGCCGCCGAGGACGCCCGACTGCTGCGGCACCTGCGCCTCGGTGCGACCCCGCAGCCCTCGCAGTCCGGTGACTACTCGCTCACCCGCGAAGAGGAGTCACCGCTCGGGCAGACCCTCGAGTCGGTCAAGCAGCGCTTCGGCCGGATGGGGCTCGAGGTCAGCTGGCACGGCACCGGGCAGGTCCTGCTGCCGTCGAACGTGCTCGACGCGTTCCTGCTCGCGCTCGGCGAGTGCCTCGAGAACGTCCGTCGGCACGCCGGCGTCGGCGAGGCCCACGTCACGATCGTCCACGACAACGAGGTCGTCCGCGCGATGGTCACCGACTCCGGCGTCGGCTTCGACCTCACCACCGTCAGTGCCGAGCGACTCGGCTTCAAGGAGAGCGTCGTGAACCGCCTGCGCGAGGTCGGCGGCGACGCGAAGCTCTTCTCCGCGCCGGGCTCCGGCACCACCGTCGTCCTGGAGGCACCGCGATGACCCGGGTCCCCGAGGACACCATCGGCCGCCGTCTGCCCGGCGAGACCGCACCACCAGCACCCCGCACCCGCCGCGAGGCACGCGAGCGGTACCGGACGAGCGAACGTCGCCAGGCCCGAGGGCTCCCGTCGACGTCCACCGGTGCCCGGTCCCTGCGGCAGGCCGCGAAGCCCGGCGCCTCGCTCGGTGCCGGCTACCTCGGCCTCGGCGCCGCGGTCCTCACCGCGATCGAGGCCGTCGCCGGCATCGCGTTCTTCCTGGTGCGCTGGAACGAGTACTCCGACCCGTGGTTGCCCGCCGTCGCCTGGGGGCTCTACGTCGTCGCCGCCGTCGGGGTCGGACTCAGTGTCCTGACCTACGGCGAACGACTGACGGGTCCGGCCTTCGCGTTGATCTGCGTCGTGCTGGCCTGCGTCGTCACGCTCGACTTCATCGGCATCTGGCCCGAGCACGACATCGCGCACACCGCCACGGCGTCGATGGCCGCGGGCTTCGCGCTGCTGCCGATCGCCACGCTCCGACCCGCCCGCGAGGTCGCCGTCGCCATCGGCGTGCTCGGCATCGCGTTCATCGTCATGGCGGTCGCGTCGACGCCGATCACCAACGACACCATGCCCGGCATCGTGTCCCTGCTGTCGCTCGTCGTCGTGCCACCGGCGCTCGCGCTGTACGTCGTGCAGCGGTTCCGGCAGCTCGTGCAGCGCGAGCTCGACCGGGTGCTCGTGCAGAGCAACGTGCAGGCACCGCAGTTCGCCGTCGGCATGCTCGCCTCGGACGAGCTCGCCCGGCTCGACCTGGCCGCCGAGAAGCTGCTCGACGCCGTCGCGAACGGCACCGACCCGCTGCCGTTGTCCGACGCCTCGAGCTCCGTCGCCGCGTCACTCGCCACCGAGCTCCGCCTGCACCTGATCGAGGGCCGTCGCGAGACCTGGCTGTACCACGCCATCACCGAGTCCGACCACCTCGGTCGCTCGGTGAGCGTCGCCGACCCGACGGCCCTGGCGGGGCACCTCTCCCCCGCCCAGCGCGACGGGCTGCTGCAGGCCATCTGGCAGATGGTCGGCGACGGCCGCACCGCCCAGCCCGGCATGCCCGTCGTCTCCGTCACGCTCGGCCCGATCGGCTCCGACGGCCATCCGGTCAGCGACGACACCATGGACGTGCCCGTCGTCATCGAGTCCCGCGGGGTGCCCCGGCGCAGCCTCGGCCCGACGGCCTGGAGTGCCCTGCAGCGCATCGGCCCGTACACCGAGACCGTCCGTGACGGCGCGCTGCACATCGTCGCGCACTGCGTCGTGAACCGACATCCGTCGATGTAGCCGCCGGACACCCGCACGCCTGACCGACTTCCGGCCCGGATCCTCCTAGGATCGGCCGAGCAATCCGCACCGAGAAAGGACGCCAGCATGGCGACTCCAGAGGAACCGATCCGACTCGCACTGGTCGACGACCACAGGATGCTCCTCGGCGCGCTCACGGAGTGGATCCGGAACGCGGCCGACGACATCACCCTGGTGGCCGCCGTCACGACCTGGCCCGAGCTCCTGACGAGCCCGGCGTTCCCGGTCGACGTGGTGCTGCTGGACCTGGACCTCAAGGACTCCATCCCGGTGTCGCTGAAGATCTCGACGCTCAAGACCGCGGGCGTCAAGACCGTCGTGATGAGCACGTACTCGGAGCCGAACGTCGTGCGCGAGGCCCTCGGTGCCGGCGCCCTCGGGTACCTCGTCAAGAGCGAGGACGCCGACATGATCGTCGAGGCGATCCGCTCCGCCCAGCGCGGCGAGCAGTACGTCTCGGCCGAGCTCGACCTCGCCATCAACAGCGGCGACGTCGGCGGTGTGCCGAAGCTCAGCGCGCAGGAGCGTCGCGTGATGGCCCTGTACGGCGGTGGTGAGCCCGTCAAGAGCGTCGCCTACCAGCTCGGCATCTCCGAGGAGACGGCGAAGAGCTACCTCAAGCGCATCCGCGAGAAGTACCGCGTCGCCGGCTTCGACGTGGGCACGAAGGTGGCGCTCCGGAAGCGTGCGATCACCGACGGCATCATCGTGCAGGACGGCAGCCCCCTGGGGCTCTAGCGCGCGTGGCGCGTTGCGCTTCGTGAGCAGCAATGGTCGGGTCCCGTCACGGGACCCGACCATTGCTGCTCACCATGTGCGGTGGCCGCACCACACGACGGACGGGAGGCCCGTGGCGGCGTCGCCACGGGCCTCCCGTCCGGTGGGTGGGTGCGTGCGTGCGTGCACCCCGCGTGTCAGGCCGTCGGGACCGGTGCGGTGATCGGGCCGGTGGACGGTGACGAGGAGCGGACCGCGGCACGACGGGTGCTCCGCCGCTCGACCGCGTAGCTGACCATCGTCACCAGGACGCCGAGCAGCGCCAGGCCGATGCCGAGCCAGCCCGGTGCGAGGAACCCGAAGCCGGCGGCGATGACCGCGCCGCCCAGGGCCGCGCCGATCGAGTTGCCGATGTTGAACGCCGAGTGGTTCAGCGCCGCCGCGATCGTGCGGGCATCCCCGGCGACGTCCATCAGGCGCGACTGCACCGCCGGCGGGATCGCCGACGAGGTCGCCCCGAGCAGGAACGCGCCGAGCAACATGCCCCAGAGCCACTGCGCCGTCAGGACGGTGATGAGCAGGGCGCCGATGAGCGCGAACATGCCGACGTAGATCGTGCGCTTCACGCTGTGGTCGGCCAGGTGTCCGCCGAGCACCCCGCCGACGACCATGCCGATGCCCACGACGACGAGCACGATCGGCACGAACGACTCGGGCATCCCGGTGACGTTCTGCACGAGCGGCGAGATGTACGAGTACACCGCGAAGAACCCGCCGAACCCGACGGCGCCGAGGCCCATGACGATCCACACCTGCGGCACGCGGAACGCCCGGAGCTCACGGCCGATCGTGGCGTGCTCGTCGCGGGCGCTCTTCGGCACGAAGGCCGCGACGGCCAGGAACGTCAGGGCGAACAGCGCGGCGACGACGCCGTAGGCGACCCGCCACCCGGCCACCTGTCCGACCCACGTGATCGCCGGCACCCCGACGACGTTCGCGACCGACAGGCCGAGCAGCACCATCGCGATGCCCTTGCCGCGCTTGCCCGGGCCCATCATGTCCCCGGCGACGATCGACGCGATGCCGAAGTAGGCACCGTGCGGCAGACCCGCGACGAAGCGGGCGACGAGCACCAGACCGAACGAGGGCAGCAGCGCGCTCGCGATCGTCGCGACGACGAACCCGACGAGCAGCACGAGGATCAGGCCCTTGCGCGGGAACCGGGCGGACATCGCCGCGATGGTCGGCGCACCGACGACGACCCCGAGGGCGTACGCGCTGACGAGCCAGCCGGCGTGGGCGATCCCGGCGTCGGGGTCGATGCCGTACTGCTCGGGGAGCAGGGCCTGCGCGATGTTCGGCAGCAGGCCCATCGCGACGAACTCGGTCGAGCCGATGGCGAAGCCGCCGAGGGCGAGCGAGATGAGCGCGAGGGTGCGACGCGCAGGCGTGAGCTGTGACATGGGGCCTGTTCTCGTGCGGGCGGAGCGGGACGACGGTGCAGCACCCCACCGGACGGGGCGGCCGTGATGTCCTGGTCCGTCGAGTGTAGACCGCTCCAACGGACCAGCGAAAGCCCGCCGGAGTTCAGGCCGCCTGGCGCTCCGGCGTGCGGGTCCGTGCCGAGGTCTGCTCGGGCAGCTCGTCGCGGTGCACCCATCCGGTGCCGCACTCCGCGCAGGTCGCCCAGGCGTTGTCGCCGTGTTCGTCCGTGTCGATGACGACCGTTCGCAGGTCGCAGTCGGGGCACCAGCCGTCGTGCATCATCACGCGCTCCTCATCGTCTCGCAGGCCACCCGATGTGGCTCGATGCAGACCATGAGACACCCGGCCACCGACATCCGAGGGACCGCTCCGGCGTGTCGTCCGTGCCGCCGCGGGCTACTCGCCGAGCGCGGCCTCGAGCCGTTCGAGCTTGCCGTCGATCTCGCCGGTGTGCCCGGGGCGGATGTCGGCCTTGAGCACGAGCGACACCCGCGTGCCGTACGCACCGACGGCCTCGGTGGCGCGCCTGACGACGTCCATGACCTCGTCCCACTCGCCCTCGACCTCGGTGAACATCGACGAGGTGCGGTTCGACAACCCGCTCTCGCGCACCACGCGCACGGCGGCCGCGACGGCGTCGTGCACGGACCCGTCGGACGTTGCAGCGGGACCACCGGACGGAGCGACGGAGAAGGCGACGATCATGCGTCCATCCTGCCCGGCTCGGGCTGGTCGTGCACGGACGGCGACGAGCGCGCCGACACCCGTCCGGACCCCGCGCGACGCCCCATCCGCACCAGCACGACGACGCTCCACACCAGGATCGCCACCTCGAGCACGTTCCGCACCGTGAGCACCACGAGGATCCACGGCTGCACGCCGAGCAACTGGTCGTAGTAGCCCGGGTAGATCACCTGCGTGAGCAGGGCCATCGGCAGCGCGAGCACCGCGATGGGCACGAACCGACGCGCACTCGGGGTGCCCGCCGCGAGCCCCCACACGATCGGCACCGCGAGCCAGCCGATGTACTGCGGCGACCCGACCTTGTTCGTCGCGATGAGCGCCGCCACGAACAGGAGCGCGAGGACCGGTGCGAGCTCGGCCCGACGGGCACCGCGGTGTGCGGCCCAGAGCGCGAGCACGACCCCGGCCACCACGACGACGGCCATCAGCGGCGTCGACACCGCGGCGGCGACCGACGTGCCGGCACCGGACACCTCGAAGGTCAGGATCTCCTGGTCGTAGAAGACCGCCGCTCCGGGGACGCCGAACGCCGCGGCCCACATGAAGGGTGTTGCGAGCGGCGACTCGATCTGCAGGGCACGACCGGTCTGCTCACCGACGAAGGACAGCAGGTACGGCGCACCGCCCCACAGCACGTCGACGAGCACGATCAGGGCGCTCAGCACCAGGGCTCCGGCGAGCACACCCCGGCGGTGTCCGCGACGCAGGAGCAGCAGCACCGCGACGAGCGCCGCGGGCCACACCTTCGTCCACGCGCCGGCGGTGAAGAGCGCGGAGGCGACAGCCGGCCTCGAGGCGACGAACGCCACGCCCACCAGCGCGAACACCGTCGCGACGGTGTCGATCCGACCGAGCGCGATCGGCCCGAGCGCGAGCAGGAACAGCAGCCACCACCAGACGACCCGCACGCCGAAGCGGTCGGACGACCCGACGCGGGCCCGGAACCGCCACAGGAACGCGCACGCCACGGCGTCGAGCAACACCATCAGCAGCAGCCAGCCGGTGCCGATGGACTCGACTCCCCCGAGCGCCGCGGCCGCCATCGGCACGATCGCCAGGATCGGGTACACCCAGGCGCCGTCGACGCCGACCCAGAAGTCCGCGGTCCGCCCGGTCTCGATCCAGCGGCTGTAGGTGATGGTCACGTCACCGAGCGGCAGGTTCGCCGACACGAGGGTCAGCCACCACAGGAACCCGTGCACGGCGACGAACGCCAGGACGAAGCCGGCGAGTTCGAGCCACCGGGTCGAGGTCCTCTGCACCGGACGAGCGTAGCGGCCGGACCGGGGGCGATCGCCGTCACGATCTCAGGCTCTCCCGAGCATGACGTGTCACCGTTCAGCTCGTGACCTCCGACACCCCGCGCAAGCGCCGCAAGGCCGTCATCTGGATCTCCGTCATCGCCGCCGTCGTCGTCCTCGGCGTCGTGGGTGCGGTGGTCTTCACGAACGTCTACACGAGCACCGAGAACGCGAAGGCCTCGGCCGCGCCGTCCGTCGCCGCCACCCGCGAGGCCTCCACCCTCGACGGCACGGACCTGTCCGGCGAGTGGACGGTCGGCGGCGATTCCGAGGCCGGGTACCGCGTCCACGAGGTCCTGAACGGCTCCGACGTCACCGTCACCGGCCGCACCGACAGCGTCGCCGGCACCGCGACCGTCGACGGCACGAGCATCACCGCCGCGAAGATCACGGTGCAGGTCGCCGACATCGCCACCGACTCCGACCAGCGCGACGCCTACTTCCGCGACTCCGCGATGGACGCGTCGGCCTTCCCCGAGGCCACCTTCGAACTCACCGCGCCGATCGCCGACGCGGTCCCGAGCGGTTCCGACACGACGACCGTGTCGGCTCCGGGGAAGCTCACCCTGCACGGCGTCACGAAGGACGTCACCGCGAAGCTGCAGGTCGGCCTGAACGGCGACGGCGTCGACATCTCCGGTTCGGTCCCGATCACCTTCTCGGACTACGGCGTGCCGGCCCCGAGCCTGGGGTTCGTCAAGGTCGACGACGCCGGTTCCGTCGAGTTCCTGGTGCACGCGACGCCCGCGAGCTGACGTCCGCGACGCGCGTCGCGCCCGTGACGTGCCCGCAATCGGACGGGAGGCCCGTGGCGACGCCGCCACGGGCCTCCCGTCCGTCCCACGCTCGCGTCGACAACAAGCGACACCACCGACGTCGTACGACACCGACACTGTCGTCACCCCGCGCCCGCAACGAACGACGAAGCCGATGTCGTACGACCTCGACGCTGTCGCTCCCGCGCACCCGCAACAGTCAGCGCCTGCAACGAACGACGAAGTCGATGTCGTACGACGTCGACACCGTCGTTCCACACCGACGACTACCCGCGCGCGTCCCCGTCGACGACCAGGTCCCGCACGACCCCCGGCAGCTCGGCGATGAGCGTCGTCATCGGGAACGGTCCGCCGCCGGACGCCCGCCGCGCCGCGAGTCCGTGCACCACCGCGGCCGACGCGGCCAGGTGGGCGAGGTCCGACGGGGTGAGCGACGACCCGGCCGCTTCGACGGAGCCCTGCCGCGCGGCGACGAGCGCTCCGAGCACGCCGCCCAGCACGTCCCCGGCGCCGGCCGCCGCGAGCCACGGCGTCGCGGACGCAGCCACGAGCCGCACCGACCCGTCCGGGGTGACCACGTGGGTCCGCTCCCCCTTGAGCAGCACGACGCTGCCGGTCTGCTCGGCCGCACGGAGCGCCGCGGCGGCCGGGTCCTGCTCGATCTCGGCGCGATCGGCCCCCAGGAACGAAGCGAGCTCACCGGCGTGCGGGGTGAGCACGGCGAGCGGCCCGAGGTCGACGAGCGGGATCGCCCCGGCGTCGACGACGACCGGGACGCCGTCGTCGGAGGCGTGCGAGAAGCCAGACGCCGTCGTCTCGTCCAGGTCACCGAGCGACGGCGCCGAGACCCCGGAGCCGACGAGCCAGGCCTGCACGCGGCCGACGCCGGACACGACCTCGGGGCGGCGGGTGAGCACGTGGTCGGTGGCGCGTGACGGTCCGACGTACCGGACCATGCCGACCCCGGTGTGCACGGCGGCATCGACCCCGAGCACCGCGGCGCCGGGGTACTGGTCGGACCCGGTGGCGACGCCGAGCACCCCGCGGCGGTACTTGGTGGACTCCCCCGTCGGCGCGGTGACCCACGCGGCGGCATCGGACGGTCGGACGGGCACGAAGTCGTTCACCGGTCCCACGTTACGGTGGAGCGCATGAGCCTGTTCCTGCCTGGTCGCGTGGTGGTCTTCGACTACGGCGAGGTGATCAGCCGGACGCCACACGCCTCGCGGGACGCCCTCGTGGCCGCCACCGGGGTCCCGGCGGACGAGCTGTTCCCGGTGTACCAGGAGCTCCGGCACGACCTGGACCGCGGCGACCTGTCCGTCGTGGCGTACTGGCGTGCGATCGCGGAACGGACCGGACGGACCTGGAGCATCTCGGAGATCCACCGGTTCTGGGCGATCGACTTCACCGGGTGGTTCGAGGTCGAGCCGGAGACCCTCGAGATCGTCGAGGAGCTGCACGACGCCGGCACCCGTTTGGCCCTGCTCTCGAACGCGGGCTTCGACTTCGGTGACCCGTACCGCCGCTCCCCGATGGGCTCGCTGTTCGAGACCGTCGTGGTGAGCGCCGAGGAGCACGTCCTGAAGCCCGCGGCATCCATCTACCGCGACACCTGTGCGCGCTTGGGAATCGACCCGGGTCAGATGGTGTTCGTGGACAACAGGGCCGAGAACGCCACCGGTGCGGAAGCGATCGGGGCGGTCGGCCACCACTACACGTCGCCGGCGTCGCTGCGGTCGTTCCTGACGGAACTGGCCGAGGCGCCGGCACCCGTCCTCTGAGGAGCCCGCGTGACGCACGCCCTGTTCGACCCGATCACCGTCCGTGACCTGACCGTCCGCAACCGCATCTGGGTCTCCCCGATGTGCCAGTACTCGGTGGACCAGCAGGACGGCGTCCCGACGCCGTGGCACCTCGTGCACCTGGGCGGGTTCGCCAAGGGCGGCGCCGGCGCGGTCGTGGTCGAGGCGACGGGTGTCGTGCCCGAGGGACGGATCACCCCGCAGGACCTCGGGCTGTGGAACGACCAGCAGCGCGACTCGTTCAAGCCGATCGTCGACTTCCTGCACGAGCAGGGCGCCGCGGCGGGCATCCAGCTGGCGCACGCCGGTCGCAAGGCGTCGACCTACCGCCCCTGGGACACCACACACGGCACCGTCCCCGCCGACCAGGGCGGCTGGACCACGGTCGCTCCGTCGGCCGTGGCCTTCGACGGCTACGACGTCCCGCGCGAGCTCGCGGTCGAGGACATCCGCGTCGTCGCCCTCGCCTTCGCGCAGTCCGCCCGCCGCGCGGTGGAGGCCGGGTTCGACCTGGTCGAGATCCACGCGGCCCACGGCTACCTGCTGCACCAGTTCCTCTCGCCGCTGAGCAACCAGCGCACCGACCAGTACGGCGGCTCGCTCGAGAACCGTGCCCGCGCGCTGCTCGAGGTCGTCGACGCCGTGCGCGCCGAAGTCGGCGAGGGCTTCCCGATCGTCGTCCGGTTCTCGGCCACCGACTGGGTCGACGGCGGGCTCACGCTCGACGAGACCACCGTGGTCGCCCGCTGGGCCGCTGAGCACGGTGCCGACCTGGCCGACGTGTCCACCGGCGGCAACGTCGCGAGCGCGCCGATCCCGGTCGGCCCCGGCTACCAGGTGCCGCACGCCGCGGCGATCAAGCGCGACGCCGGCATCCCGACGATCGCCGTGGGCATGATCTCCGAGGCGTTCCAGGCCGAGCAGATCGTCGCGACCGGCCTGGCCGACGTCGTGATGATCGGTCGCGAGATGCTCCGCGACCCGTCGTTCGCGCTCCGTGCCGCCGTCGAACTCCGCGTGCCGGTCGACTACGAGCCGCAGCAGTACCACCGCGCGCGGATCACGGCCTAGGCGCGGTCGGTTCTGTACGGATTCACGGTTCAGCGACCGCGCAGGCAGTACGATTGGCAGCACTGTGGACGATCCCCCGAATAGTTCTTCGCCTCACTCATCCGCCGCTCACTCGGTGAGCTGCACGTCATCCCTGTGCGCGAACGGGGGTGAATCATGAGTCCGATCGACATCGTCATGCTGATCGGCGGCATCCTGCTGACCCTCGGCACGGGTGTCTTCGTCGCGTCCGAGTTCGCGCTGGTCAACCTCGACCGCGCCGACGTCGAAGCGCGGCGCGACCGCGGTGAAGCCGGCCTCGCACCGGTCATCGGCGCGCTGAAGGTCACCTCGACGCACCTGTCCAGCGCACAGCTCGGCATCACGCTGACCACGCTGCTGACCGGCTACCTGCTCGAACCCTCGATCGCGAAGCTGCTCGAGGCGCCGTTCCTGGCGATGAACCTGCCAGAGGGCATCGTCGAGACCGTCGGCTCGATCGTGGCGCTCGTCATCGCGACCCTGCTGTCGATGATCCTCGGCGAACTGGTGCCGAAGAACTTCGCGCTCGCGCTGCCCCTGCAGACCGCCAGGCTCGTGGTCCCGCTGCAGATCGCGTTCACGACGGTCTTCAAGCCCGCCGTCGCGCTGCTGAACGGCACCGCGAACGCCGTGCTCCGGTCGCTGGGCATCGAGCCGCAGGAGGAACTCTCCGGTGCGCGCAGCGCCGAGGAACTCACCTCGCTGCTGCGCCGCTCGGCCTCCGAGGGCTCGCTCGAACAGGACACCGCGACGCTCCTCGAGCGCACCATCTCGTTCTCCGAGCTGAGCGCCAGCGACGTGATGACCCCGCGCCCGAGGCTCTCCACCATCCGCGTGTCCGAGTCCGCCGAGGACGTCATCGCCCTCGCCCGCAAGACCGGCTTCAGCCGCTTCCCCGTCATCGAGGAGGACGCGGACGACGTCGTCGGCATCGTGCACGTCAAGCAGGCCGTCGCCGTGCCGCGCGAGAAGCGTCCGGAGGTCCCCGTCGGGGCACTCATGACCGACGCCGAACGCGTGCCGGAGACCATGCCCGGCGACACCCTGCTCGCCGAGGTCCGCGGCCGCGGCTACCAGATGGTCATCGTCGTCGACGAGTACGGCGGCACCGCCGGGGTCGTCACGCTCGAGGACCTGATCGAGGAGATCGTCGGCGAGGTCTCCGACGAGCACGACCGCGCCCGCATCGACGTGGTCCGCTCCCGTGACTGGCTGACCTTCCCCGGTCTGCTGCGTCCCGACGAGCTCGAGGACCGCGCCGGCGTCAAGGTGCCCGAGGAGGGCCCGTACGAGACCGTCGGCGGGTTCGTCATGTCGACGCTGGGCCGTCTGCCCGTCGTCGGCGACGAGGTGCCCCTGGACGGCGGCGTGTTCCGCGTCGAGCGGCTGGACGGCCGTCGGATCGACCGCATCCGCTGGACCCCGACGCGGCCGTCGACCGACACGGCGGCGACCGCGATCATCATCCCGTCCACCAAGAGCACCCCGACCACCACGACGAAGGGCAGCACCCGATGAGCTCCGATTGGTGGGGCATCTTCTGGCTCGTCGTCCTGTTGATGGGCAACGCGTACTTCGTCGCGGCGGAGTTCGCGGTCATCTCCGCACGTCGCTCGCAGATCGAGCCCCGCGCCGAAGAGGGCTCGAAGGCCGCGCAGATGACGCTGTGGGCGATGGAGCACGCCACCCGCATGCTCGCGACGACCCAGCTCGGCATCACGGTCTGCTCGCTGCTCATCCTGAACGTGTCCGAGCCGGCGATCCACCACCTGCTCGAGGTCCCGCTGCACCTGACCGGCTGGAGCGCCGAGGTGATCGGCACCGTGGCCTTCGTGTTCACGCTGCTGCTCGTGTCGTTCCTGCACGTGGTGTTCGGCGAGATGGTGCCGAAGAACATCTCGTTCTCGATGCCGGACCGCGCCGCACTGCTGCTCGTGCCGACGCTCTGGTACATCGGTCACGGCCTGCACTGGGTCATCGTCGGCCTGAACGAGGTCGCGAACGCCGTGCTGCGGCTGTTCCGCGTCGAGCCCAAGGACGAAGCGGTGAGCGCCTTCACGGTGGAAGAGGTGCAGACCATCGTGGAGCAGTCCCGCCGCGAGGGCACCCTGACCGACGACGGCAAGCTCGCCCTGGCGTTCGAGTTCACCGAGAAGAAGGTCCGTGACGTCGCCGTGCCGATGGCCGAGCTGGTCACCCTGCCCGACGACGCCACCCCGGCCGACGTCGAGCACGCCGTGGCGCAGCGCGGGTTCTCCCGCTACGTGCTCGTCGGCGAGGACGGCTCCCCCACCGGCTACGTGCACGTGAAGGACGTCATCGACCTGCGGCCGGACGAGTTCGACGACCCGGTGCCGCCGAAGCGCATCCGCCAGCTCATCTCGCTCTACACCGAGATGGACCTCGAGGACGCGCTCGCGACCATGCGGGCCGCGGGCCGCCACGTGGCCCGCGCCTTCGACGCGGACGGCCGCACGATCGGTGTGCTGTTCCTCGAGGACATCCTCGAAGAACTGGTGGGCGAGGTCGAGGACGCGACCCGACGCCGGTAGACGCACCGGCAGACGGACGGGAGGCCCGTGGCGACACCGCCACGGGCCTCCCGTCCGTTCGTGGTCGCGACCAGGGCGACGCGCGCCCCGTCCGCGCTACCAGCTGACGGGCAGGGGCTTGCCCTCCTCGTACCCGGCGGCGGACTGGATGCCGACCAGAGCTCGCTCGGAGAACTCGGCGAGGGACGACGCGCCCGCGTAGGTGGCGGAGCTGCGGACGCCGGTGGTGATCATGTCGAGCAGGTCCTCGACGCTCGGACGCTCCGGGTCGAGGTAGATCGTCGACGACGAGATCCCCTCGGCGAAGAGCGCCTTGCGGGCTCGCTCGTACGGGTCGAGCCGCTCGAACCGCTCACGCACGGCCTTGGCCGAGGCCATGCCCCAGCTCTCCTTGTACGCCTTGCCGGCGGCGTCGCGACGCAGGACGCCCGGGGCCTCGAGCGTGCCGGCGAACCACGAGCCGATCATCACGGCGGACGCCCCGGCTGCCAGCGCGAGGGCGACGTCGCGCGGGTAGCGCACCCCGCCGTCCGCCCAGACGTGCGCGCCGAGCGAGCGGGCCGCCGCCGCGGTCTCGAGCACGGCGGAGAACTGCGGACGACCGACGGCCGTCATCATGCGGGTGGTGCACATGGCACCAGGGCCGACGCCGACCTTGATGATGTCCGCTCCCGCCCCGACCAGGTGCGCGACGGCGTCGGCGGTGACGACGTTGCCGGCGACGAGCGGGATGCCGAGCTGCAGGGACGCGACCGTGCGGAGTGCGCGGAGCATGCCGTCCTGGTGTCCGTGCGCGGTGTCGAGGACCAGGACGTCCACGCCCGCGGCTGCCAGCGCCTTCGCCTTGGCGGCGACGTCGCCGTTGATGCCGAGCGCCGCGGCGACCCGGAGCCGGCCGGAACCGTCGACGGCGGGCGTGTAGATGTCGGAGCGGATCGCGCTCGTCTGGCTCGTGGTGCCGACGACCCGGCCGTGCCGCATCACCGGCGCGAAGTCGACCTCGGCGGCCGCGAGCACGTCGTACACGTGCCGGGGCGTGCCGGCGTCCTCGGCGTCGATCGCGGTCGAGGCGCCGTGCAGCAGGTCACCGAGGACGGCGTCGGGGCCGGCGGTGCCGAGGCGTGTCGCGGGCACGCAGCCCAGGTACTCCCCGTCGGCGTCGCGGACGACCACACCACGGCCGGCCACCGGCAGGAGCTGCTCGAGGGCCTCGGCGACGGTGGTCTGCGCGCCCATGTCGTAGGCGGTGTCGAAGTCGACCGGCTGGTCCTTCACCCAGCGGATCGCGGCGTCGAGGTCCTGCAGGTGCATGTCCTGCGGCAGCACGCCCAGACCGCCGCGGCGGGCCAGGGTGGCGGCGAGCCGGGGGCCGGTGACGGAGTTCATGTTGGCGCTGACGATCGGGATCGTGGCACCGCTGCCGTCGTTCGCCGCGAGGTCGACGTCGAAGCGGCTCGTCACGCCGGAACGGCTCGGGACGAGGAAGACGTCGGAGTAGGTCAGGTCGTGCGTCGGCCGCGTCTCGTAGAACCTCATGCGCTCCACTGTACGGCTCCCGTCAGGGCCCCGACCGGGTGCTCGGGGGCTGCCGACTCGCGCCGCGGCTGACACGGAACGGACATGTCGGAGCGGCTAGGCTTGGCACCTGTGCGGCGCAGGGTTGCTCCGCACGACACACACGAGCATCTATCGACGGAGAGTGGGCGATCGGCTGTGTCGAGCCATCTGACCGGAACGGACGAGACCGCGGGCGAATTCGGGGCGAACGAGTGGCTCGTCGACGAGCTCTACGAGCAGTTCGTCGCGGACAAGGAGTCGGTCGACAAGTCCTGGTGGCCGGTCCTCGAGAGCTACCACCGCACGCAGGTCGGTGACGCTCCGGCTCCGGCGGGGTCCCCCGCACCGCAGGCGCCGACGCAGCAGCAGTCCTCGACGCAGCAGCCGGCCACCGGGGACACCCCCGGCGAGGCGAAGTCGGGTCCGATCCAGGCGAAGACCACCTCGCGCCAGCCGGCACCGCAGCCGATCCCGGCCGAGGCGAACGACGCCGCCGACGACCACGAGGAGACCCACGAGGACGTGGCGACCCCGCTCCGGGGCATGGCCAAGACGCTGGCGTCGAACATGGACGCCTCGCTGACGGTCCCGACCGCCACGAGCGTCCGGACCATCCCGGCGAAGCTGATGATCGACAACCGGATCGTCATCAACAACCACCTGCGACGCGCCCGCGGCGGCAAGATCTCCTTCACTCACCTGATCGGGTGGGCGATGGTGCAGGCGATCAAGGACTTCCCGAGCCAGAACGTCTTCTACGAGGAGCGCGACGGCAAGCCGTTCGTCGTCGCCCCGGCGCACGTCAACCTCGGCATCGCGATCGACGTCCCGAAGAAGGACGGCACCCGCTCGCTCCTGGTGCCGAGCATCAAGCGCGCCGAGACCCTGACGTTCGGGCAGTTCCTCTCCGCCTACGAAGACCTCGTCAAGCGGGCCCGTGAAAACAAGCTCACCCCGGCGGACTTCCAGGGCACGACGATCTCGCTCACCAACCCGGGTGGCATCGGCACCGTGCACTCGGTCCCGCGTCTGACGAAGGGGCAGGGCTCGATCATCGGCGCCGGTGCCCTCGAGTACCCGGCGCAGTTCCAGGGCTCGGCGTCGAAGACCCTGGTCGAGCTCGGCATCGGCAAGACCATCACCCTGACGAGCACCTACGACCACCGCGTCATCCAGGGCGCCGGTTCGGGTGAGTACCTCAAGCACGTGCACGAGCGCCTCATCGGCGAGCACGGCTTCTACGACGGCATCTTCGCCGCGCTCCGGATCCCCTACAAGCCGATCCAGTGGGCGAACGACATCAACGTCGACCTGGCGCACCGGGTGAACAAGACCGCCCGCGTGCAGGAGCTCATCAACAGCTTCCGCGTCCGTGGGCACCTGATGGCCGACATCGACCCGCTCGAGTACCGCCAGCGCACGCACCCCGACCTCGAGATCGAGAGCCACGGGCTGACCTTCTGGGACCTCGACCGCGAGTTCGTCACCGGTGGGCTCGCCGGCACCACTTCGGCACCGCTGCGCGACGTCCTCGGGATCCTGCGCGACGCCTACTGCCGCACGGTCGGCATCGAGTACATGCACATCCAGGACCCGGAACAGCGTCGCTGGGTGCAGGAGCGCATCGAGGTGCCGTACTCGAAGCCCTCGAAGGAAGAGCAGCTCCGCGTCCTCGGCAAGCTCAACGAGGCCGAGGCGTTCGAGACCTTCCTGCAGACCAAGTACGTCGGCCAGAAGCGCTTCTCGCTCGAGGGCGGCGAGTCCACCATCGCCTTCCTCGACACCCTCATCCAGCACGCCGCCGGAGCCGGACTGGCCGAGGTCGCGATCGGCATGGCCCACCGCGGCCGCCTGAACGTGCTGACGAACATCGCCGGCAAGACCTACGGGCAGATCTTCCGTGAGTTCGAGGGGTCCTCGCTGCCGGGCACGGTGTCCGGTCAGGGATCCGGCGACGTGAAGTACCACGTCGGCACCGAGGGCGTGTTCCGCACGTCCGACGGCTCGAGCATCCCGGTGACGATCGCCGCGAACCCGTCCCACCTCGAAGCCGTCGACGGCGTGCTCGAGGGCATCGTCCGCGCCAAGCAGGACCGCGAGGCCCCCGGCAGCTTCGGTGTGCTCCCCGTGCTCGTGCACGGCGACGCGGCGATGGCCGGTCAGGGTGTGGTCGTCGAGACGCTGCAGATGTCGCAGCTCCGCGGCTACCGCACCGGTGGCACGGTCCACCTCGTCATCAACAACCAGGTCGGGTTCACCACCCCGCCCGAGTCGGCGCGCAGCTCGGTGTACTCCACCGACGTCGCGAAGACGATCCAGGCGCCGATCTTCCACGTGAACGGTGACGACCCCGAGGCCGTCGCCCGGGTCGCCGAACTCGCCTTCGCGTACCGCGAGGAGTTCCACCGCGACGTCGTGATCGACCTGATCTGCTACCGCCGTCGTGGGCACAACGAGGGCGACGACCCCTCGATGACGCAGCCCCTGATGTACAACCTCATCGAGGCGAAGCGCTCCGTCCGCACGCTGTACACCGAGGCCCTCGTCGGCCGCGGTGACATCACGCAAGAGGAGTACGACGAGGCGCACCGCGACTTCCAGGACCGCCTGGAACGCGCCTTCGCCGAGACGCACGAGGCACAGACCGGCACCATCCCGGTCATCGACGTCGACGACGACGGTGCGGTGCAGGGGCTCGAACGCCCGGCCGCGCAGCGCGACGACTCCGAGGTCGAGGTGCACGAGACCGCCGTGTCCGAAGAGCTCGTCCGGGCGATCGGTGACGCGCACAGCAACCCGCCCGCCGGGTTCTCCATCCACCCGAAGCTGCAGCAGCTGCTGACCAAGCGGACCGAGATGACGCGCAACGGCGGCATCGACTGGGCGATGGCCGAGCTCATGGCGATCGGGTCGATCCTGGTCGAGGGCAAGCCCGTCCGCCTCGCCGGACAGGACGCCCGACGCGGCACGTTCGTCCAGCGCCAGTCGGTGTTCCACGACCGGGTGAACGGCCAGGAATGGCTGCCGCTGTCGAACCTCACCGAGGACCAGGCCCGGTTCTACGTGTACGACTCCCTGCTGAGCGAGTACGCGGCGATGGCGTTCGAGTACGGCTACTCGGTGGAGCGCCCCGAGTCCCTCGTGCTCTGGGAGGCACAGTTCGGCGACTTCGCGAACGGCGCCCAGATCGTCATCGACGAGTTCATCTCGTCCGCCGAGCAGAAGTGGGGGCAGCGCTCCGGCCTCGTCCTGCTGCTGCCGCACGGGTACGAGGGCCAGGGGCCGGACCACTCGTCGGCACGCATCGAGCGCTACCTGCAGCTGTGCGCCGAGGACAACATGATCGTCGCGCGCCCGTCGACCCCGGCGTCGTACTTCCACCTGCTCCGCCGTCAGGCGTGGGCCCGGCCGCAGAAGCCGCTCGTCGTGTTCTCCCCGAAGGCGATGCTCCGGCTCCGTCAGGCGACGAGCGCGGTCGAGGACTTCACGACGGGAACGTTCGAGCCCGTGCTGGACGACGCTCGGATCACCGACAAGGGTGCCGTGCGCCGCGTCGTGCTGCACTCCGGCAAGGTGCACCACGACCTGCGTGCCGAGGTCGACAAGCGCGGCATCACCGACGTCGCTCTCGTCCGGCTCGAGCAGCTCGCCCCGCTCCCCCTCGACCGCCTGCTCGAGGTCCTGGCGGGCTACCCGGACGCCGACGTCGTGTGGGCGCAGGAGGAACCGGAGAACCAGGGTGCCTGGCCGTTCGTCTGCATGAACCTGTCGCCGCACCTGGGCGGCCGACCGTTGTCCGTGGCGGCCCGCTCGGCGAGTGCCGCACCGGCCACGGGTTCCTCGAAGCGCTCCGCGCAAGAGGCCGCCGAGGTCATCAACACCGCGTTGAGCGCGTCGGCCTAGCCACCAGGAAGCGCCCCGTGCGGGAGTCCGAGGGACTCCGGCACGGGGCGCTTCGACGTTCGCGGGGAAGGCGGCGCTACGCGATCTTCGTGTACCGCACCCCGGCGTCGTGGTACCCGCGCTTCTGGTAGAAGCGGTGCGCGCTGTCCGTCGCGGCCGCGCTGACGGCACTGAGGCGACGCGCGCCCTGCTCGACCGCCCACGCTTCGAACGTGCCGATGAGCGCCGAACCGGTGCCGAGCCTCCTGGCCGTGTCGTCGACCACCAGCAACAGCAGCTGCGCCGTCGGCTCGTCGCTGGCGTACGCCCACGTGACCTGTGCGCCGGCGACGGCGACGACCCGTCCGTCGTCCCCCCGGACCACCCAGGTGCGGTGCCCGGCTTCGGGGGTGAGCCGGTCGAGGCGGGCGCGCATCGACGCGTCGTCGACGTCGTGACCGAGCAGGCGGACGAGGGCGGCGACGTCGGCGACGTCCGTGTCGGACCAGGTGGTGGTCGACTCGACGGAGAGGGTCATGTCGGCCAACCTACCCGGGCCGTCGGTCGTGTTGCGACGGGGTTCCATAACAACTGATATTCATATACGCTGCTGTCATATCACCCGCCGGGTGAACCGACCGACAGGACAGCCATGCACACCACCTCCCGCCACGGCCGCACCGCCGCCTGGATCGCCTTCCCGCTCGCCGTCGTCGCCAGCGGCGCACTCATCGCCACGGCCTCGTACGCCGCCTTCTCGAGCAGCACCGACAACGCCGCGAACAGCTGGCGTACCGGTGCCGTCTCCCTCACCGACGACGACCAGGGCGTCGCGATGTTCGACGTCGACGACCTGGTGCCCGGGTCCGACGGCTCGAACTGCATCACGGTGACGGCGAACACCACCAACGCCTCGACCGTGAAGCTCTACGCCGCGGACGCGGCCGACGCCGACGAACTGGCGCAGTACGTCGGCATGAAGGTCGAGCGCGGCGCCCTGGGTACCGCTGGGGACTGCAGCACCTTCACCACGGGGACGACCGTGCACGACGGGACCCTCGCCGACCTCATGGCGTCCGAGTCCTTCGGCACCGGCGTCGACGCGTGGAAGCCGGCGACGGGCACGGCGAGCACGACCTACCGCTTCAGCTACGACCTGGGCGAGGATGCGCCGAACACCGTGTAGTCGTCCGAGGCCGGCACCACGTTCGTGTGGGAAGCGCAGACCGACTGATCCCCGCCCCCATCCCGATCCGTCCCACCCGACCC